>JAKFWE010000373.1 GCA_021732895.1 Allobosea sp.
TTGGCGATCTGCTTGAAGGTCGCGCCAGGGCCGGCTGCGAGCTTGCCGGTCGCGTCGTTGGCGTAGGGCGCATGGTCGGACGAGACGGTCTGGAGGTCGCCCAGCGCCAGGGCCCGCCACAGCGCCTGCTGGTCGGACGCCGCCCGCTGCGGCGGCGAGCACATCCATTTGGCGCCATCCAGCCCCGGCCGGTCGAGATCGGCCGCGGTCATGAACAGGTATTGCGGGCAGGTCTCGCCGAAGACCTTCAGCCCCTCGCCGCGCGCCCGGCGGATGATCGCCGCGCCCTGCGCCGTCGAGACGTGGAAGATCATGATCGGCTGGTCGATCAGCGCCGACATCGCGATCAGACGCTCGAAGGCCTCGGTTTCGGCGAGGCGCGGGTGGCTGACCGCGTGATATTTCGGCGCGACATGGCCGCGCGCCAGCAGCCGCCGGCTCATCCAGGCGATCATGCCGTGGTTCTCGGCATGGACGCAGACCATGGCGCTGTGCTCGCGGGCGGTCGCCAGCACGTCGAGCACCTGCTCGTCGGCGACGCGCAGCCTGTCATAGGTCATGAACAGCTTGACCGAGCCGTGCCCGGCGCGGATCGCGGCCGGAAGATGCTCTGCGATCAGCGTCTCCGTCGCATCGGCGACGATGATGTGGAAGCAATAGTCGATCAGCGCGCCGCGCGCGGCCAGCCCGGCGTAATCCTCCAGCACTTTCGGCAACTCCATGCCGACATGCTGGGCGGCGAAGGCGATCACGGTGGTCGTGCCGCCGAACGCGGCGGCCGTGGTGGCGCTTTCCCAGGTGTCGGCGTTCATCAGCCCGCCGGCCGAAAGCTGCTCGATATGGCAATGGCTGTCGATGCCGCCGGGCAGCACGAGCCTGCCCTTCGCGTCGATCTCGCGCGCGCCCGGTGGCAGACCCCGGCCGAGCGCGACGATGGTCTCGCCGACGATGCCGATATCCGCGGCGAAGACGTCGGTCGCCGTGCCGACGTCGCCGCCGCGAATGACGAGATCATAGAGTGGCGCGGTCATGATGCGTCTCCTGTCGAAGCAAAGTTCCGGTCGGCCGGCTTCGGCCCCGGTCTTGCGAGCGCGGCGGGGATGGCGCAGCTTCGCGCCCGACCACAACGACCCGAGCCGACCCCGGAGCCGCCATGTCCCGCCGCCCGCGCATCCATGTCGTCAATCCCAACTCCAACGCGCTGGTGACGCGCGGGCTGGAGGAGGCGCTCGCGCCGCTGGCCTTCACTGATGGACCGGAGATCGTCTGCTCGACACTGGCCGAGGGGCCGTTCGGCGTCGAGACGCAGGAGCATACCGAGCAGGTCAAGCTGCCGCTGCGCCGGCTCGTCGAACAGGACAACGCCTCGGACGCCTTCGTCATCGCCTGCTATTCCGACCCCGGCCTGCATGTCTGCCGCGAGGGCACGGCCCGTCCGGTGTTCGGCATCGCCGAATCCGGCGTGCTCAGCGCGCTGGCGCGCGGCGATCGCTTCGGCGTGATCGCCATAGCCAGCCGCTCGATCCGCCGGCACATGCGCTACCTGCGCGAGATGGGGCTGACCGAGCGGCTCGCCGGCGAGCGGGCGCTGGAAATGTCGGTGGCGGAGACGGCGTCCGGCGAGGGCACGCTGGCGCGGATGGTCGCGATCGGGCTTCAGCTCAAGGAGGACGGGGCCGATGTCGTGGTGATGGGCTGCGCCGGCATGGCGCGCCATCGCAGGCCGCTCGAGGACGCGCTCGGCATCCCGGTGATCGACCCGACGCAGGCCGCCGTGACGATGGCGCTCGGCGCCGTCGCGTTCAGCCGCGGCTGACATCGTCGCTCCCGCCCGCGGCGACGCCAGCTCTTGTCGCCGACTACGCATTCTTGGTCGGCGAGCCGTTCTTGGCGGCCCAGTCGGCATAGCTGTCGCGCCGCAGGTCGAAGCGTTCGTTCTGGCGCGAATAGCCGTCGCCGAACAGGCGACCGACCGGCCTGTAGTCGCTCATCGAGACCCGCAGATTGCTGTGATCGACCAGCCCGGCGCGGGCATGGATGCGCAGCACCTCGCCGACGAGCAGTTCACGCGTGGCGCTGAAGGCCATCGAGACGGTGCGCCGGCATTCCAGCGCGAAAGGGGCCTGCGCGATCCGTGGAACCGGCACATCGAGGCCCGGCAGCAGCGAGAGGCCGGCCGCGTCGATTTCGCTGATCTCGGGCGGGAAGTCGATCGCCGTAACGTTCATCGCTTCGACCAGCGCCTCGTCGACCATGTTGACGACGAAGGCGCCCGCCGCCGCGATGTGGCGGGTGGTGTCCTTCGGCCGGTTGCCCGGCCGGTGCTGCAAGCCGAGCACGATCAGCGCCGGATCTTCCGAGAAGACGTTGAAGAAGCTGAACGGGGCCGCGTTGACGACGCCTTCCGGCGAGACGCAGGTGACGAGCGCGATCGGGCGCGGCACGACGCTGGCGCAGAGCAGCTTGTAGCGCTCGTGCGGGCTCAGCTCGGCGAAGGCGGCGGTGAAGGCGGTCATAGGCTGCAAGGCTCCTGGGCGGCGGCTCTCCGGGCGGCGTCGTTCAGGCTGCCGGGCCCGCCTCGAAATGCGGCACGGCGGCGACCAGCGTGCGGGCGTAGTCGCTGCGCGGGTGGTGGAAAACCCGGCCGCTCTCGCCCTCCTCGACGATCGCGCCGTTCTGCAGGACGATGGTGCGCTCGCACATCATGCGCACGACGTTGAGATCGTGGCTGACGAAGAGAAAGCCGAGCCCGTCCTCGCGCCGGAGCCGGTCGAGCAGTTGCAGGATCACCGCCTGGACCGAGACGTCGAGCGCCGCCGTCGGCTCGTCGAGCACGAGCAGGCGCGGCCGGCAGGCGATGGCGCGGGCGATGCCGACGCGAGCCTTCTGCCCGCCGGACAACTGATGCGGGAAGCGCTCCAGCAGGTCGGCGGGCAGGCCGGCGCGCGCACCACATTCGCGCACGCGCCCGGAGAGCGCGGCGCCGTCCCTCATGCCGAGCAGCCGGCGCAGCGGGTGGGCGATGCAGTCGAAGGCGCTGAAGCGCGGATTGAGGCTGTCGGTCGGGTCCTGGAAGACGATCTGGATGTCCTTGCGGAATTCCGAGCTGTGAAAGTCGCGCGCCGGTATCGCCCCGATCGAGCGGCCGTCGAACAGGATATCGCCCTCGCTCTGGTCGATCAGACGACAGATAAGGCGCGACAGCGTGCTCTTGCCGGAGCCCGATTCGCCGACGAGGCCGAGGCTTTCGCCGGCCCTCAGCGAGAGCGACACCCCGGCCACGGCGACGATGTCGCGGTCGTAGCGCTTGATCAGCTTCTGGCACTCGAGCAGCAGCGGCGCGCCGGGCGACTGGTTCGGCGCTGGGCGGAGAGCAGTCGCTGGCGAGTCCGGCTCCTCTCTCCCCCCTCGTGGGAGGGAGAGGGGGGTCAAGCCGCCGTGCGCCTGAGAGCCTTGCATACCCGTCACTGTCGATCGACCACGCTCGGCGGGTGGCATGCCCCCCTCCCAACCCTCCCCCACGAGGGGGGAGGGCTCCTTGGCCTCTTCCGGCGCGGGATTCGCCGTTTCCGATACCGCCAGATCCGCGATGGTCGAGGTCGCGGTCGGCGAGGCGGCCACGAGACGGCGCGTATAGGGATGGCGCGGCGCGCCGAACAGCGTCGCTGGCCGCGCCTCCTCCACCACCCTGCCCCGCTCCATCACGCAGACGCGGTCGCAATAGCGCGCGGCCAGCCCGAGATCGTGCGTGATCAGGATCAGCGCCATGCCGCGCGCGGCGGTGATCTCGGCGAGAAGATCCATCACGGTCTTCTGGGTGGTGACGTCGAGGCCCGTGGTGGGCTCGTCGGCGATCAGCAGAGCCGGTTCGCAGGCGATCGCCATGGCGATCATGACGCGCTGACACATGCCGCCGGACAACTCGTGCGGATAGGCGTCGAGCCGCTTTTCCGGTTCGCGGATCAGCACCGCCTTCAGCAGACCGAGCGCCCGCGCGCGAGCCTCGCCGGGCGTCACCGGCTCATGCGCCCGGATCGCGTCGGCGATCTGGCGGCCGACGCTGCGGATCGGGTTCAGCGCGGCGCGCGGGTTCTGGAAGATCATCGAGATCGCCGCGCCATGCAGGCTGCGCAGATGCTTCGCCGACGCGCGCGCGATATCCTCGCCCCTGAAGCGGATCGACCCTTGCGTGATCCTGCCGGACGCGTCGAGCAGCCGCGTCACGGCGAAGGCGGTGACCGATTTGCCGGAGCCGCTCTCGCCGACGATTCCGAGCGTCTCGCCGGCCCGCAGCGACAGGCTGACGCCGCGCACGGCCTCCACCGTTCCGCCGCGCGTCGAGAAGGCGACGTGCAGGTCTTCGATCGCGAGCAGCGGCGGCCCGTCCGCGGACGCCCTCCCGGCCGGCGCGATGGCGGCCAGCGCGTTCATGTGCGCATCCGGGGATCGAGGATGTCGCGCAGGCCGTCGCCGAGCAGGTTGAAGCAGAGCACGGTCAGCATCAGCGCCAGCCCCGGAAAGGCGACCAGCCACCATTTCCCGGTCGAGATGAAGCGCGCGCCCTCGGCGACCATGATGCCCCATTCCGGCGTCGGTGCGGAGACGCCCAGCCCGATGAAGGACAGGCCCGCCGCGTTGAGGATCGCCCAGCCGAGATTGAGCGAGACCTGCACCGCCATCGCCGGGAGCACGTTCGGCAGCAGGAAGCGCAGCACGACCGAGACATGGCTGTCGCCGCAGGCGCGCGCCGCCTCGACCCAGCCGGCGTTGCGGCGCACGTTCACCTCGGCCCGGGCGAAACGGATGTAGAAGGGCAGGTTGATGATCGCGGTGGCGATGACGATGTTCTCGACCCGGTTGCCGAGCGCGGCGACCATCGCCATGGCCAGCACGAAGAGCGGAAACGCCATCAGCACGTCGACGAAGCGCCCGACATAGCGGTCGAGCCTTCCGCCAATGTAGCCGCAGAGCGAACCGATCACCGCACCGAGCGCGAAGGAGAGCGTCACCGCCGAGGCGGCGATGGCGAGGTCGAGCCTGGCCGCGACGACGAGCCGGCTGAAGACGTCGCGGCCGAGCTGGTCGGTGCCGGCCCAGTATTTCGCGCTCGGCGGCTGGAGCGCGTTGGGCACGTCCGACGCGATCGGGTCATAGGGCACGATCGACGGGCCGATGATGGCGAGGACGCAGAGCGCCAGCGCGCCAGTCGCGGCGATGGCGGTGACCGGGTTGCCGCGCAGGATCCAGATGGTGTGGCGGAGCGTGGCGGAGGTCATCGGCTCGCGCTTCCCGCGCCGACGCCGTAACGCGCCCTCTCCCCCCTGGTGGGGGAGAGCTGGAGAGGGGGGCCAGCCGCGGTGACGGAACCCTTCTCGCAGCATCGGCCAGCCCATATCATGCAGGTCCGCGACCTGCATGCCCCCATCCCAACCCTCCCCCACGAGGGGGGAGGGCTCCCGCGCCCGAAAGTCCGCCAAAAGCCCGTCATTCCACCGACACCCTGGGATCGGCGATGCCGTAGAGCACGTCCACGGTCAGGTTCACGATCACGAAGATCGAGGCCATCAGCAACACGAAACCCTGCACCGGCGCATAATCGGAGGCGAGCAGCGCGTCGAGCGCGTAGGAGGCGACGCCCGGCCAGGAAAACACCTTCTCGACCAGCACGTTCGCGCCAAGCATGGTCGAGAAGACGATGCCGGCGATCGTCAGCACCGGCAGGATGGCGTTGCGCAGCGCGTAGGTGACGATGATCTTGCCCGGGGGCAGGCCGAGCGAGCGGGCGGTGCGGATGAAATCCGAGCCGAGGGAGGCGAGCATCGCGGCCCGGGTGATCCGCGCCAGCGGCGCGATCACGAACAGCGCCATGGTGAGCGCCGGCAGCACGAGCTGGCGCGCGGCGGCGCGCCAGCCCTCCCAGTCCCCGGCGAGGGCGAAATCGATCAGCAGGAACCCGGTCGCGGCCGGCGGCGGCGAGGCGAAGATGTCGAGCCGTCCGGTCGGGTCCGGCGCGTAGCCGAGCACATAATAGAAGACATAGATCAGCAGCAGGCCGGACACGAAGGTGGGCACGCAGACGCCGAGCGCGCAGATGAAGCGCACGAGATGGTCGATGCCGGAGCCCTGCCGGAGCGCGGCGGCGACGCCGAGCGGAACCGCCGTGACGAGCGCGATCAGCAAGGCCGAAAAGGTCAACTCCAGCGAGGCCGGCAGGCGGGATTTCAGGTCGCTCAGCACCGGCTGGCCGGTCATCAGCGACCGGCCGAGATTGCCCGAGCCGATATCGCCGAGATAGCGCACGAGCTGCTCGGGCACCGGCCTGTCGAGGCCCATCTGCTTGCGGATGAGCTCGATTTCCTCCTTGCCGGCGGTCGGACCGGAGGCGAAGAACACCGCCGGGTCGCCCGGCAGCACCCGCATCAGCAGGAAGGTGAAGACGAGCACGCCGAAGAGCGCCGGCGCGGAGGAGAGAAAGCGCCAGCCAGCGCGTCTGGCGGTGATGGCGAGCTGGGACATTCCTGATTTGGCTCCCGCGCCGTCACAATCGCGCGTCATACCGGACAAGCGGCGAAGCCGCGCCGATCCGGGAACCATTCCTGAGCGCTGCCGAACAAAGGTCAGGCATGGATCCCGGGTCTCCGCTTCGCTGCGCCCGGGATGACGTCGAGATATCAGTCACGGAAACAGAGTTCACTTCCGGCTGAGATCGCGGAAGTCGATCTGGCGGTGGAACTGGTAGACATAGCCCTCGACGGAAGGCTGCATCACCGCGTCCTGCGACGGCTGCCAGAGCGGGATCTGCGGCATCAGCTCGAAATGCCGCGTGTTCAGGTCCTTGCCATAGGCTGCATACTTGGCCGCATCGGGCTCGAAGCGGGCGGCCTGCGCCCATTCGGTGATCTGCGGGTCGTTCAGCGAGGAGTAGTTCCAGCGGATCGGGCCGATGTAGAAGTTGCGGTAGAAGTAGTCCATCGAGGGCAGCCATGCGACGATGCCCTCGGTGAAGAACGGCAGCTTCTTCTCGTTGATCAGCGTCGACATCTGCGCGTCGGGAAGCTTCTGGATCTCGACCTTGATCCCGATCCTGGCGAGCGATTCCTTCAAGAGCGCCGCCATCGGCTCGGCCGTGCCGGCCTGCCCGACATTGAAGGAGAAGGTCGTCGAGAAGCCGTCGGGCATGCCCGCCGCCGCGAGCAGTTTCTTCGCCGCCTCGATATCGGTCTTCACCGGCTGCGGAATCGGAAAGATCGCGCCCGTCGGCGCCTTGCCGTCGGCCCAGGTCGCGCCATAAAGCGGCGCGCCGCGCCCGAACAGGGCGGCCTTGAACATGTCCTCATAGGGCAGCGCGGCGGCGATCGCCTTGCGCACCTCCACCTTGTCGAAGGGCGGGATGGTGTTGTTGAAAGAGACGAAGGTGATGGCGTTGTATTGCGGCGTCGATACGACCTTGAGCTTGCCCTTCTTCTCGAGATCGGCGGCGTCGGTCGCCTGCAGGTCGATGACGATGTCGGCGTCGCCCTTCTCGACCAGGTTGGCGCGGGTCGCAGCCTCGGGAATCGACTGGGTGATGATGCGCTTGAAGCCGGCCGGCTTGTCGGCGCCGCCGCGATTCCAGTCGGGATTGCGGCGCAGGATCGTGGTCTCGCCCGGCTTGTAGCTCTCGATGATGTAGGCGCCGGAGCCGGCGGTGTTGTCCTTCAGCCAGGCCAGCGCCCAAGGGTCTTCCGCCGTCGCCTTCGATTTCGCCAGCTTCGAATTGAAGATGATCGGATAGACGACGGCAAGGTTGGCGAGCGCCAGCTTGTCGGGCTTCGGCAGAGTCACCTCGAAGGTATGCATGTCGACGACCTTGAACTGGTCGGCGCTGGTAAGCGAGCCGGTGAGGAGTTGGCCCTTGCCGAGCACATTGGCCGTCACGGCGCGGTCGAGCGACCACTTGACGTCCTCTGCCGTCACCGGCGTCCCGTCATGGAACTTGGCGTCCCGGCGCAGCTTGAAGGTGAGCTTCAGCCCGTCGGGGCTGACGGTGTAGCTCTCGGCCAGTTCCGGCCTGAAGGTCTCGAGGTCGAAGACCCATTTGCCGTCGAGCTGCTTTTTCCCGAACGAGAGCAGACGGTCATAGGTCAGAAGCGACAGGCCGAAGGCTTCGCGCGTCGAGCCGGGGATATTGGGGTCGAGCGTGTTGATCGCCGCGCCCGTGACATGGCGCAGCGTCTCGGCGCGGGTCTGGGCCAGCGCCGGCAGCGCCGTCGATGCAAGAAGCGCCGCCGCCAGCCCGAATCTGTTCATGATGGTCATGATCGTTCCCCTCGTGATCGACTGCTTCGTCAGGTTGGTTCCGAACGGGACCGGATGCAAGCGCAATGCCATTCGGCGCTGTGGCGGCGCCTTGACAAAGCGCGTGGCGGCTGTTTTCGACGGCGCGATCCTGAACCCCGTTTCGACATCAAGCAAGGCTGGGCCAGCGCCGCCGTGTCGCAGAAATTCCTGGTTACGGGCGGCGCCGGTTTCATCGGCTCGGCGGTGGTGCGCAGGCTGATCGGGCAGACCGATGCGCGGGTCTGCGTCGTCGACAAGCTGACCTACGCCGGCAACATGGCCTCGCTCGCGCCTGTTTCCGCCAGCGCGCGCTTCCGGTTCGAACGCGCCGACATCGTCGACGCGCCGCGCATGCGCGCGATCTTCTCTTCCTTCGATCCCGACATCGTGCTGCATCTGGCGGCGGAGAGCCATGTCGATCGCTCGCTCGACGCGCCGGCCGCCTTCATCGAGACCAACATCGTCGGCAGCTACACCCTGCTGCAGGAGGCGCTGCGGCACTGGCGCGGCCTGGACGGCGAGCGGCGGGCGCGCTTCCGCTTCCTGCACGTCTCGACCGACGAGGTCTTCGGCTCGCTCGGCCAGGACGGACTCTTCGACGAAACCACCGCCTACAGGCCGACCTCGCCCTATTCGGCCTCGAAGGCGGCGTCCGACCATCTCGCCCGCGCCTGGGGCCACAGCTACGGACTGCCGGTGCTGGTGAGCAACTGCTCGAACAATTACGGGCCGTATCATTTCCCCGAGAAGCTGATCCCCCTGACGATCATCAATGCGCTCGAAGGCAAGCCCCTGCCTGTCTATGGTAAGGGACTCAACATCCGCGACTGGCTGCATGTCGAGGACCATGCCGAGGCGCTGTTGACGGTGTCGCTGACGGGCGCGCCCGGCGAGACCTACGCCATCGGCGGCGGCGCGGAGCGCGCCAATATCGACGTCGTGCGCGCCATCTGCTCGCTCCTCGACGAGTTGAGGCCGGATGCGGCGGGGCCGCATGCGCGGCTGATCGCTTTCGTCGCCGACCGGCCCGGGCACGATGCGCGCTACGCGATCGACGCCGGCAAGATCGCCCGGGAACTCGGCTGGCGGCCCAAGCGCAGCTTCGAGGACGGCCTGCGCGAGACCGTCGCCTGGTATCTCGCCAATCCCGGCTGGTGGGGCGACATCCGCTCCGGCGTCTATCGCGGCGAGCGGCTGGGCCTCGCCGGCGCATGACGGGCGCGGGCGCATGAGGATCGTCGTCACCGGCAGGACGGGGCAGGTCGCCAGCGCGCTGCGCGAGCGCGCGCCCGCCGGCGTCACAGTGCTCACGCTCGGCCGGCCCGAGCTCGACCTGGCGACGCCGGCGACCGTCGCGCCGGCGCTGGCGGCGAGCGCGCCCGACCTCGTGGTCAACGCCGCCGCCTTAACCGCGGTCGATCTCGCCGAAAGCCGGGAGGCGCTGGCGATGGCCGTCAACGGCGCCGGCGCCGGCGTCGTCGCACAGGCGGCCGGCCGCCTCGGCGCGCCGGTGATCCAGCTTTCGACGGACTACGTCTTCGACGGCGCGCTCG
>JAKFWE010000206.1 GCA_021732895.1 Allobosea sp.
GCTCGATTCCGAGCACAATGCGCTGCACCAGGTGCTCGGATCGGAGCCGATCTCCACCATCAGCAAGATGATCCTGACCGCGTCGGGCGGACCTTTCAGAACGTGGACGGCGGAGAGGATCGCCGCGGCGATGCCGGCCCAGGCGCTGGCGCATCCCAACTACGCCATGGGCGCCAAGATCACGATCGATTCGGCGAGCATGATGAACAAGGGGCTCGAACTGATCGAGGCCTGCTTCCTGTTCGACCTGACGGCCGACCAGCTCGACGTTCTGGTCCACCCCCAGCAGATCGTGCACGGGCTGGTCGCCTTCCGCGACGGCTCGGTGAGCGCCGGCATGGCCTTGCCGGACATGCGCGTCGCCGCCGCCCATTGCCTCGGCGTCGACGGCCGGCTCGACGCGCCGCCCGCGCGAATTCTCGACCTGGCGGCCTGTGCGCCGCTGAGTTTCGAACGGCCCGACCTCGGGCGCTTCCCGGCGCTCGGGCTCGCCATGGCGGCGCTGGCGCGGGGCGGGGCGGCGCCCGCCATCCTCAACGCCGCAAACGAGGTCGCGGTGGCGGCCTTCCTCGCGGGGCGCATCGGCTTCCCGGGAATCGCCGCGCTGGTCGAGGCCGTCTGCGCCGGAAGCGCGGGGCAGGGAGCGGCCCCGGCCGATGTCGCCGAGGCGCTCGCCATTGACCATGAGGCGCGATTGCGCGCCAACGAGGTCTTGTCGCGGCGCGGCTTCGCTGTCACCTAAGGGTGCGCTCAGGGAGAACTCCATGGACATCGTCGCGAGCTTCTGGAACGGCGGGGCGTCCCTGCTCGGATATGTCGTGCCGTTCCTGTTCGTGCTGACGATCGTGGTCTTCGTCCACGAGCTGGGTCATTTCCTCGTCGGGCGCTGGTGCGGCGTCGACATCAAGGTGTTCTCGATCGGCTTCGGCCGCGAGCTGTTCGGCTTCGACGATCGCCACGGCACGCGCTGGCGCTTCGCCATCATCCCGCTCGGCGGATATGTGAAATTCTCGGGCGATGCCGACGCCTCCAGCGCGCCTGATTCCGCCGGCGTGGCGCAGATGACGGCCCGCGAGCGCGAGCGGTCGTTTCCGGCGCAGTCGATCGGCGAGCGGGCCGCGATCGTGGCGGCCGGGCCGATCGCCAATTTCCTCCTCGCCATCCTGATCTTCGCAGCCACCGTCTACACCTTCGGCCGGCCCGTCCTGGCGCCGCGCGTCGATCAGGTCGTCGCGGGCAGCGCCGCCGAGCGCGCCGGCCTGAAGGCGGGCGACCTCGTGGTCAGCGTCGATGGCGCGCCGATCGTCAGCTTCGCGGAGATGCAGCGCGCGATTTCGACACGGCCGAACGAGCGGCTCTCGGTGGTCGTCGAACGGGCCGGCGCGACGCTGACGATCCCGGTGACGCCGGACCTGGTCGAGAATTCCACGGCGCTGGGCAAGCACCGCATCGGCGTGGTCGGCGTTCAGGCCTCGCGCCGGGCCGAGGACTGGTCGACACAGCAGTTCGGCCTCGTCGAATCGGTCAAGGTCGGGCTTCACGAGACCTGGTTCGTCGTCGAGCGGACCTATGACTACATCGCCAAACTGGTGTCCGGCCGCGAATCCACCGACCAGCTGTCGGGGCCGATTCGCATCGCCCAGGTTTCCGGGCTGGTGGCCTCCAATGGCGGGATGCTCGCCCTCCTCAACCTCGCGGCCATCCTCTCGGTGTCGATCGGCCTGATGAACCTGCTTCCGGTGCCGATGCTCGACGGCGGGCATCTGATGTTTTACGCGATCGAGGCGCTGCGTGGCCGGCCCTTGAGCGAGCGGGTCCAGGAACTCGGCTTTCGCGTCGGACTGGGCCTCGTCCTGATGCTGATGCTGTTCGTCACCTGGAACGATCTCGTTCACGTTCGTTCGCTGCTCTAGGCGCGGCGAGGATCGCGCGCTCGACCTGCAATCGGTCGGCATCGGCTGCGAAGGACGCTGGCAGCCCCGGATTTGCGGCGAAAACGCGGCGTGACGCGTTGCCTGAGGGCAACGACGGGTCCAAAAAGATTTCGTTAACGACAATGCCGGTTTGCGTCCCGTGGGAAACTTTGTAGAAGCGGATGGTCTGCAATGTCGGCGTGCGGCCGCTTGCGCGGCTGCCCCCTGCGAAGGGGTGGCGACCTACGAAATGGAATAGGCGACCTGATGAATTCGAGTCTCAAGGGCCGGTCTTCCAGAACGCGGCTCTCTCGCTCGATCGGGCTCTCCGCGCTCATGCTCGCCGTCAGCGGCGGGGTCGTGTTCGCGCAGGCCGTGATCGTCCAGGGCAACCGCAGCGTCGACGCCGAGACGATCCGCACCTACGCCACGGGGCAGGACGCAGGCGGGCCGCAGGAGATCCGTCAGAAGCTGCTGGCGACCGGACTTTTCACCAATGTCCAGGTGAGCCGCCGTGGCGCGCAGACCGTGATCTCGGTTCAGGAGAACGACACGATCAATCGCGTCGCCTTCGAGGGAAACCGCCGGCTGAAGGGCGAGCAACTCTCCCAGGTCGTGCAGTCGAAGTCGCGCGGGCCGATCAGCCAGGCGCTGATCAACGCCGACATCGAACGCGTCCGCGAGGCCTATCGCCGCGCCGGTTATGGCACGACCTCGGTGTCCGGCCGCCTCGCGCCGCTGCCCAACGGCCGCTCGGACCTGGTGTTCACGATCGTCGAGAGCGGCAAGACCGGCATCAAGTCGATCAATTTCAGCGGCAACGGCGCCTACTCCTCGTCGCGCCTGCGCGGGCTGATGACCTCGACGGAATCGAACTTCCTGAGCTTCATCAAGACGTCGGACGTCTATGACGCCGACCGGATCGCCTCCGATCTGGAGCTCATCCGGCGCTACTACCTCAAGAACGGCTATGCCGATTTCAGGGTCGTCGCCAGCGACGCCCGCTTCGACGACGCCCAGGGCGGCTGGATCGTCGATATCGCGGTCGATGAAGGTCCGCGCTACAGCGTCGGGCCGGTTTCGGTCGATTCGCGTCTGCGAGACGTCGATCCGGTCGCTCTCCAGCGCTTCGTCACCACCTCGGCGGGCGACACCTACAACGCCGAGGCCGTCGAGCGCTCGCTCGTCAACCTGACCAACGAGGTCTCGCGCCGCGGCTACGCCTTCGCGCAGGTCCGGCCTCGCGGCGACCGCGACGCGGCGGGCCGCGTCATCGGCATCACCTATGTCGTCGATGAGGGGCCGCGCGTCTATGTCGAGCGCATCAACGTCCGCGGAAACAACCGGACGCGCGACTATGTCGTGCGCCGCGAGCTCGATCTCGGCGAGGGCGACGCCTACAACAAGGTGCTCGTCGACCGCGCCGAGCGCAGGCTGAACAACCTCGGTTTCTTCTCGCGCGTGCGCATCACCAACGAGCCGGGCAGCGCGCCCGATCGCGTCGTCGTCAACATCGATGTCGAGGATAAGCCGACCGGGTCGTTCGCCGTGTCCGGCGGCTACTCGACGTCGGACGGCGTCATCGGCGAGGTTTCGCTGTCTGAATCGAACTTCCTCGGCCGCGGCCAGTTCGTCAGGATCGCCGGCACGCTCGGTCAGCGCACCCAGGGCGTCGATTTCTCCTTCACCGAGCCGTATTTCCTCGGTCGCCGGATCGCGGCGGGCTTCGACCTGTTCTCGAAGTTCAACGACAACACCAATACGGGCCTGTTCGAGAGCAGGATCACCGGCGGCCAGGTGCGACTGACCTTTCCGATCACCGAAGAGTTCTCGATCACGCCGCGCTACTCGATCTACACCACCGATATCGAGATCCCGAACACGACCAGCCAGCCGTTCAACGACTGCTCGATCCCGCTCGCCGGCTTGACGCCGGCGGATCCGGCGAATCTGCTCGATGTTCGCAACACCGCCAACTGTCTGACCAATGGCGAGGCGACAGTCGCGGTGAAGGAAGCCGCCGGAACGACGCTGACCTCGCTGATCGGCCTGAATTTCAACTACAACTCGCTCGACAGCGTGCAGAACCCGCGCAACGGCTTCATCGGCGAGATCAAGCCTGAATTCGCAGGCATCGGCGGCGACTCGAAGTTCCTGCGCATCGCGGCGGACGCCCGCTATTATCGCGAGATTTTCGAGGACGTCGTCGGCTTCGCCCGGATTCAGGGCGGCCATGTGCAGTCCACGAGCGACGAGCTGCGCATGATCGACCATTATTTCCTCGGACCGACGCTGGTTCGCGGTTTCGCGCCCTCCGGCATCGGCGCGCGCGACGTGCTGAACGACCCGACCGCCAATGCGCTCGGCGGCACGACCTATTTCGGCGGCACGCTCGAAGTGCAGTTCCCGCTCTTCGGCCTGCCGCGCGATCTGGGTCTGCGCGGCGCGGTCTTCGCCGACGCCGGCACGTTGTTCAATTACGACGGCGGCTCCCGGACCATCACCAACCCGGCCTTCGCCGGCTGCCCGGTGGGTTCGCAGGCGCGGCAGTTCAACGTCGCCCTGACGCTGGCGAGCCAGACCAATGTGGCCTGCGTGCGCGACGAGAACATCATCCGCTCCTCGGTCGGCGTCAGCCTGCTCTGGCAGTCGCCGCTCGGTCCGCTGCGCTTCGACTACGCCTACGCCCTGACCAAGGACGACGGCGTGCGCGATCCGGCGACCGGCATCCGCTTCGGCGGCGACCGGCTCCAGGCGTTCCGCTTCTCGGGCGGCACGCGCTTCTGACGGGGCGGGGCGCTGGCCGCCCCGCTTCGGACATCTCCTCATGGCGGATCCCGACTTCTTTCCGGTTGCCACCTCGCTCGACTTCAGCGAGATCGCCGCCATCGTCGGTGTCGAGCTGCCCTCCGGCGTCGATCCCGCGCGGCGCATCGTCTCGGCCGCCGCGCTCGAGACGGCTGGCGCCGGCGACATCGCCTATATGGACAACCCGAAATACACCGCCGCGTTCGCCGCGACGGGAGCGGGGCTTTGCCTGGTGTCGCCGCGCTTCGCGGCGCGGGCGCCGGCGGGCACGGTCGCTCTGGTCACGGCCGCGCCCTACCATGCGTTCGCCAGGGTTCTGGCGCGCTTCTTTCCCCAGGCGCTGAGGCCCCAGTCGATGTTCGGCGCGCAGGGCGTGGCGCCCGGCGCCTTCGTCCACGCCACCGCGACGCTCGAGGCCGACGTCACGGTCGATCCCGGCGCCGTCATCGGCCCCGGCGCCGAGATCGGCTCCGGCACGATCGTCGCGAGCCATGCCGTGATCGGCCCGCAGGTGCGCATCGGCCGTGACTGCGCGGTGGGCGCCGGCGCGACGATCCAGTCCGCCCTGATCGGCAACAGGGTCATCATCCATCCGGGCGTCCGCATCGGGCAGGACGGATTTGGCTTCGCGATGAGCCCGAGAGGGCATCTGAAGGTGCCGCAGACCGGGCGCGTCATCATTCAAGACGATGTCGAGATCGGCGCCAACGCCTGCATCGACCGCGGGGCCAGCCGCGACACGGTCATCGGCGAGGGCACGAAGATCGACAACCTCGTGCAGATCGGCCACAACGTCGTCATCGGCCGCCATTGCGTCATCGTCTCTCAGGTCGGCATCGCAGGCTCGAGCACGCTGGAGGATTTCGTCGTGCTCGGCGGCCAGGTCGGCCTGGCCGGGCATCTGACGGTGGGAATGGGCGCGCAGGTTGCCGCCCAGAGCGGCGTCGCCGGCGACATTCCGCGCGGGGCGCGTTTCGGCGGCTACCCGGCCCAGCCGGCGTTGTCCTGGGCCCGGGAAAGCGCCCTGCTCAAGCAACTGGTCGCGCGCCGGGGCAAGGCGTCGGGCGGCGGCGATCCGTCTGGTGGCGGAGCTTGACCGGTTCCCGCGCCTCGATCGGGTCCCCCGACCTGTCGAATTGTCTTGATCGCTCCCCGGCGTTTCCGGCAAAGCTCCGCGGGCGGCGCCAACCCGGCCGGTCGAGACACCTGGCCTCTTGAAGGCTGCTCCGCGCGCGGGAGGCGGGACATCATGAACGACGCGACGACAGCGCTGGGCGTGGCTGACATTCAGCAGATCATGGCGTGCATTCCGCATCGCTATCCGTTTCTGCTGGTCGATCGGGTCGTCGAGATGAACGGCGACGAATCCGGCGTCGGCATCAAGAACGTCACCGCCAACGAACCGCAGTTCACCGGGCATTTTCCGGGCCGTCCGGTCTTCCCCGGCGTCCTGATGATCGAGGCGATGGCGCAGACGGCCGGCGTGCTCGTCGTGAGCTCGCGCGGCCGCGCCGATCCGGCCGTCACCACCGTGCTGTTCACCACCATCGACAAGGCGAAGTTCCGCAAGCCCGTCGTGCCCGGCGACAGCCTGCGCTTTCACCTCAGCAAGATCGCGCGCAAGCGCAACATCTGGTTCTACCGGGGCGAGGCGAGGGTCGACGGCGCGCTGGTGGCCGAGGCCGAACTCTCCGCCATGGTGGTTTGAGACCGACCGGTTCGATTCAGGCAGGACACAGGCGAACCAATGAGCGCGACCATCCATCCGATGTCCGATGTCGATCCCGCCGCGCGGCTGGGCGACGGCGTCGTCATCGGTCCGTTCTGCAGCGTCGGCCCTGACGTGGTTCTGGGCGACGGCGTCAATCTGAAAAGCCATGTCGCCATCGCCGGGCGGACGACGATCGGCGCGCGCACGGCGATCTACCCGTTCGCCTCGATCGGCCATCCGCCGCAGGACCTGAAGTACCGCGGCGAACCCTCGACGCTGACGATCGGCGCTGATTGCATGATCCGCGAGGGCGTCACGATGAATCCCGGCACCGAAGGCGGCGGCATGGAGACCACTGTCGGCGACCGCTGCTTCTTCCTGGCGAATTCTCATGTCGCCCACGACAACCGCATCGGCGACAACGTCATCTTCTCCAACAACGTCATGTGCGCTGGCCATGTCAGGGTCGGCAATTTCGTCATCGTCGGCGGCGGCACGGGCCTGCACCAGTTCATCCGGGTCGGCGACCACGCCTTCATCGGCGGCGGCGCCGGCGTCATGAACGACGTCATCCCGTTCGGCATGGTGCGCGACAATCCGGCCCACCTCGCCGGCCTGAATCTGGTCGGGCTGAAACGGCGCGGCTTCTCGCGCGAGCACATCCACGAGTTGCGCCGGGCCTACCGGCTGCTGTTCGCCGACGAGGGCACGCTGTCGGAGCGTGTCGAGGACGTCGCCGGCGAGTTTGCCGAACATCCGCTGATCCACGAGATCCTCGATTTCATCCGCTCGGGTGGGGAGCGCGCGATCTGCGTGCCCCACGACGTCAGCGCGACGGATCGGTGAGCGAGGGAGCGCACGCGCCCGCGGGCCGGACCGGGCCGCTCGCCATCATCGCCGGCGGCGGCGATTATCCGCCGCTTCTCGCAGGAGCCGCGGCCGCCCGGGGACGGCATGTCTTCGTCGCCGCTCTGGAAGGCGCGGCCGACCCGGCGGCCTTCGGCGACTGCGACCTGAGAAGCTTCCGCCTCGGCCAGCTCGGCAGCCTGCTCAAGGAGCTCAAGGCTCGCGCCATCGGCGATCTCGTCCTGATCGGCTCGCTGCCGCGACCGAGCTTCGGCGCGCTGAGGCCGGAGGCCTCGACCCTTCGGCACCTCCCGCATTTCGCCCGCGCGTTCAAGGGTGGCGACGATCACCTGCTCAGGGGCGTGGTGCAGTTCTTCGAGGGGCAGGGGTTTCGCGTGCTGGGCCCGGCCGACATCGCGCCTGCCATGGTCTCGCCATCGGGGGCCCTGGGCGCGCGCAGCCCGACAGCCGCGATGCGCGAGACGATCGCCACCGGCTTCTCGCTGCTGGCGGCGCTCTCGCCCTTCGATGTCGGGCAAGGGGCGGTGCTCGCCGATCACCGGGTGGTGGCCGTGGAGGCGGCGGAGGGGACCGATGCGATGCTGCTCCGCGTCGCTGAACTCGTCGCGGCCGGACGGCTCAGGATAGCCAATGGGGACGGGGTCCTGGTCAAGGCGCCCAAGCATGGCCAGGATCTGCGGGTCGACATGCCCGCCATCGGCCCCAGAACCCTGGCCCATGCCGCGGAGGCCGGACTGTCGGGCGTCGCCGTCAGGGCCGGATGCGTGCTGGTCGGCGACGGCCGCGGCCTCGGGCGCCTCGCCGACGCCCATGGGCTGTTCGTCGAGGGCGTGCCGTGAGCGCCCCGTTCCGCCTGGCGATCATCACCGGAGAGCGTTCCGGCGATGCGCTGGCGGCCCCGTTCATCCGGGCGCTGCGGACGCGTCTGGGCGCGCGTGAGCTGGAACTCGCCGGGGTCGCCGGTCCAGCGCTGGAAAATGCCGGCCTCGCGCCGTTCTTTCCGCAGTCGGACATTGCCGTCATGGGCTTTGGTCCCGTGCTGGCGCGGCTGCCGACGCTTCTGCGCCGGATGGAGGATGCGGCTGCCGGCGTCGTCGCCTTCGCGCCGGACCTGCTGCTGACGATCGACAGTCCGGATTTCGGGTTGCGCGTCGCCCGCAAGGTCCGCAGACGCGCGCCCGCCATTCCGACGGTTCACTGGGTCTGTCCGAGCGTCTGGGCCTGGCGCTCGGGCAGGGCGCGGGCCATGACGCCGCATATTGATCGCATTCTTGCGCTCCTGCCGTTCGAGCCCGCGGCGCTGGCGCGTCTCGGCGGCCCCGAGACCGTCTATGTCGGCCATCCGCTGATCGAACAGCTCGATGGGCTGCGGCCCAACGCCGACGAGCGCCAGCGTCGCAGGTCTCTCGACGCGCCTGAGGTTCTCGTCCTGCCGGGCAGCCGCCGTTCGGAAATCGCCCATCTGATGCCGGTCTTCGGCCAAACCGTCGCGCTGATCGCGCAGGCGGTTCCGGCGGCGCGCTTCACCTTGCCGGCGGTCGGCCATCTCGCCGAGGCGATCGCCGGTGCGATGACGTTCTGGCCGGTCAAGGCCCGGATCGTCACTGGCGAGGAGGCCAAGCTCGCCGCCTTTCGCGGAGCCCGGGCGGCGCTGGCGGCCTCGGGCACGGTCACGCTGGAGCTCGCGCTGGCCCAGGTGCCCACCGTCGCCGCCTATCGCGGAGCCGCCTGGGAGGCGGCGATCGCCCGCCGGCTGATCAGGCTGCCGAGCGTCATCCTGCCCAACCTCGTGCTGGGCCGGAGCCTCGTGCCGGAATTCATTCAGGAGACCGCGACGCCGGACGCGCTGTCGCGGCATCTTCTGAGGGTGCTGCTGGAGGGCGCGGACCGGGAGGCGCAGCTTTCAGGCTTCATCGCGGTCGAGGCCGCGATGCGCACGGCCGGCCAGAGCCCTGCCGCCAACGCCGTCGAGGCGGCCCTGGCGCTGCTGGCCCGATCTGCGCATCCGTCATGAAAAAGCCGGCGGATCGGCGATCCGCCGGCTGTTTTTTTATGTCCGCTGGGCTCAGCGCCGGCCGATCGGCGTGTATTCGCGCTGCGCGGCGCCGGTATAGAGCTGGCGCGGGCGGCCGATGCGCTGGGACGGATCCTCGATCATTTCCTTCCACTGTGCGATCCAGCCGACCGTGCGCGCCAGCGCGAACAGCGCGGTGAACATCGCGGTGGGGAACCCCATCGCCTTCAGCGTGATGCCGGAATAGAAATCGATGTTGGGATAGAGCTTCTTCTCGATGAAGTAGCCGTCGCTCAGCGCGATCCGCTCCAGTTCGATCGCCACGTCGAGAAGCGGGTCGTCCTTGACCCCGAGCTCGGCCAGCACCTCGTGCGTGGTTTTCTGCATGATCTTGGCGCGCGGGTCGTAGTTCTTGTAGACGCGATGGCCGAAGCCCATGAGCCGGAAGGGGTCGTTCTTGTCCTTGGCCTTCGCCACGAATTTCGGGATGTTCTCGAC
>JAKFWE010000064.1 GCA_021732895.1 Allobosea sp.
GCGTTTCGCGCGCCAGGTTGGCGAAGGGGCCGATCGCGGCATGGCTGGCGGCGATCTGGAGCAGCAGCATGGCTTTGCCGGCTGCGAATGCGAAATTCGAATCCTGATCGCCCGCCATGTCCCGCTCCGATGCGCCAGGGGCGCCGCAGAGCGAAACTTGCAATCCGCCGGCCAGTCTTAACGGGGCGTTAAGCCCAAAACCTGCATCGTTTCGGAACAAACCGATCCTGTTCGGGCCAGCACGGCGCGGCGCCAGCCGCTCTCCCGCGCCCGCGCTTTCGAAGGCTCCCCCACGATGCCTGCGCCGTCGATCCTGAGTTCGAGCCGCGAGGCCTTCGTCGATCCGCGTCGCCTGCTCTCGTCGATCGGCGAGGTCGTCTACACCTGGGACATCGCCGGGGACGGGCTGAGCTGGGGGCCCAACGCCGCAGAGGTGATCGGCCCGGCGCCCGAAGCGGTGATGACCCGCGGGCTCGCCTTCGCGGGGCTGGTCGAGCCCGGCAGCGGGCGCAGCCGCTACGACGCGATCTTCTCGTCGGGCGGGCAGGACCAGGGCGAGGGCGTGGTCTACCGCACGCGCTATGCCGCCACGCTCGCCGGCCGGACGATGTGGATCGAGGATTCCGGCCGCTGGTTCGCCGGCATGGACGGCCGTCCGACCAGCGCCCATGGCGTGCTGCGACTCGAGCGGGCGGTGAAGCCCGACGAACTCGGCGCGCCGGGCGACGCGCTCTGCGACCGCGGCGCGCTGGTGACGCGGCTCGAAGCCGCACTGGCCGAGCATCTGCCGGCCGAGCGCATCGTCGTGCTCCTGATCGCGGCGATCGACGAGTTGACCCGTCTGAACGACGATTTCGGCCACGAGGCGACCGACGAGATCATCGCAGAGGTTCAGGCCCGGCTGCGCTCGGTGATGCGCCGGCGCGACCATCTGGTGCGCTATTCCGGGAACCGCTTCGCCATCATCCTGACCGGTTGCCCCCAAAATCAGGTCGAGGCGGCGGCGCGGCGCTTCATCAAGGCGGTGGCGCGTTCGGCGGTCGAGACGGCCCGCGGCATCGCGCTGGTGCGCCTGCGCGTCGGCGCGGCGATCGCCCCGGACCTGTCGAGCCATGCCGGCGCGCTCGTCCAGGGCGCCGAAGGCGCTCTCGCCAGCGCCAAGGCCGGCGCGGTCGATTCGGCCGTCGTGGCGCGACGCAAGGTCGTCAGGGAGCCGGAGGAGAACGCGCCGGGACTGGACGTGCTCGCCGTCGCGGCGCTCAACCACAGGCGCGTCGCGCTGGCCCTGCAGCCGGTGGTGCGCGCGAACGGGCGTGAGGTCGCCTTCCACGAGGCGCTGCTGCGCGTCGGCCATGGCGCCGATGGGCTGTTCCTGGCGCCGTCGGAACTGATCCCGCTGCTCGAGCGGCGCGGGCTGGTGCGCCTGTTCGACCATCGCGTGCTCGAATTGGCGGTCCTGCTGCTGCGCGCCGATCCGGCGCTGCGACTGTCGCTCAACGTCTCGCCGCGCTCGCTGGTCGATCCCGAATGGCTCGACGCCTTCCTCACCTGCGCCGGCGGGGCCGCCGGCGTCGCGGAACGGCTGATCGTCGAAATCACCGAGACGGCGACGATCGACGATCCGGCGCGAATCGCCGGGCTGCTGAGCCGGATCAAGGATCAGGGCGCCCGCATCGCGATCGACGATTTTGGCGCGGGCCACACCTCGCTGCGCCATCTGCGCGCCTTTCCGATCGACATCCTGAAACTGGACGGCGCCTTCACCCAGAACCTGAGGCGCTCGACAGACGACCGTTTCTACGTCCGCACGCTGATCGACCTCGCGCGTCATCTCGGCGTCGAGACGGTCGCGGAATGGGTCGATGAGGAGGTTCAGGCCGGCATGCTGACCGACTGGGGCGTGACCTACCTCCAGGGCCATCTCGTCGGGCGCGCCGAATTGCCGCCGCCCGCGCCGCAGATCGCGCTGCGCGCGACCGGCTGAGGCCGCGCGCCGCGAAGCCGGCCGGTTCAGTGCGCGTGTTCGGCGGGGGCGCTCGTGCGTGCGCCGATCCCCTCGACCTTGAACTCGACCTCGACCGGGCCGGCCTTCTCGAAGGTCAGCACGGCCTTGATCCGCTCCTCCGGCCTGAGCGGCCGCGCCAGATCCATGAACATGATGTGGAAGCCGCCGGGCTTGAGCTCGAGCTTCGCTCCGGGCTCGATCGTTACGCCCCGTTCCAGCGGGCGCATCGACATGACGCCGTCGCTGACGCTCATCTCGTGCATTTCGGCGCGACCGGCGACCGGCGCGGAGATCGCGATCAGCCGGTCGGGCGTCGCGCCGGTGTTCTCGATCGAGAGATAGCCGCCGCCCACCTTGGCGCCGGCAGGCGTGGCGCGCGACCAGGGATGGCCGATTCTGAGCGCGCCCGCCTTGTAGTCATGGGCGAGCGCGGCCGCGCCGCCGAGCGCCAGCGCGACGGCGCAGGAGCCGAGAAAAAATCTGATCATCGCGGGAATCCTCGAAACATGATCGACCGGCCGGGCGATGCGCGCCTGCGGCTCTGGTCTGGTTGGCTGCACGAGCGCCGGCGCGCCGGGCTGGGCGGCCGGAGGAGCGGAGACGAACGTCAGGCGGCGCCGGATGGCGGCGCCCGGGCCTGAGGCAGGCCCGTCGATGCGGGATTCGCCGGTTCCGTCCGCCGCGGCCCGGCCGGCGCGACGAGAGCCGCCTGCCGCTGGATCGCAGGCAGCCGCGCTTCGGGCGGCGCCGCCATGAGCGAACCGGCCGGACAGCCTTCGCAATGCAGCGCCCTGCCGGAGGGCGAAGGCGCGGGATCGGCCGGCGCCGCTGCGCCCGAACACAGCGCCGCCATGGCGGGAGCCGGATGGCCGATCGCCGGTTGAGCAGGCGCGAGCGCGGCCGCCAGGGCGGCCAGCGCATAGGCGACCGCGAGCCATGCGCCCAGCGCCGACCGGCGCAGCCTCGCGAAGTGGGACATGGGAGCCGGCATGGCCGCGACATGGCCCGGCCTTCGGCGCGCCGTCAAGCGGGATGGACCGGCGGGCCGGCCGCCGCGACGAAGCACCTCAGCGCGTTGCCGGTCCGAAGGCGAAGAACTGCGTCTCGCCGGAGGAATCGTCGACGCCGTCATTGTCGGTGACGACGAAGAGATCGCCGGCCCTGTCGACCGCCATGCCCTCGACCTTGTCGAGGCCGTAGCCGCCGAGCCTCATCAGGTCGGGCGTCAGGTCGCGCAGGAGGGATGGCGCCACTGTGGGGATCGCTCCCGAACCGGGCGCCGCCGGAGTCAGCCCCTCGACCGAGAAGCCCATCAGGCGCTTGACCGCCTTCGCGCCGAAGAGATTGTCGCGCTCGATCACCGCGAAGCTGTCGCCGCCGAGATGGGTCAGTTCGGAAAGCCCCATCCACGCGCCGTCAGCCGCCGCGCCCAACGGATAATGCAGCACGCCCCAGCTCCCGGTGGCGGGCTTGTAGGACAGGATCCTGGCCTTGCCCTTCGGATCGTCCTTCCATTCGCGCTGGACGGCGATCCAGACCGTCGCATCGGGGCCGCTCCCGGACACGGCGACGCCCTCGAAGCCGAAGCGGGACGCCTGCGCCGCGAGCGCCTCGGGCAGCGCGATCTCGTCCTCGACGGCGCCGGCGGCGGAAACCAGCAGCAGCAGGTTTTTCGTCGGCTTGTCCCTGTTCTCGGGGTTGCCCTCGGAGACCAGCCAGAAGCCGCCCTCCGGCCGCGCCGCCACGCCTTCGAGATCGAAGGCGACGGGCTTGCCGTCCCGGGTCACGGCGATGGCGGCGGCGATGCGCGCAGGCTTCTGCGTCGCGTCGATCTCGAGGATGCGCGAGGGCTGATAGGCGCTGTCGGTGATCGCGAACAGGCGTCCGGGCGTGGTCGGGTGGGCGGCCAGTCCCGACAGCGCGCCCCAGCCGAGCGGCAGGCCGTCGATATCGGCCGAGACGATCGTCGGGTAGGCGGCCGGGGCCTCGCTGCGCCGGTAGATCGTCACCGCCGAGCGCGGCCCGCCCTTCGCGCCGAGATCGGCCTCCGAGGCCGAGACCAGCAGGTTGCGCCGCGGGATGGCGACGAGCCCTTCCGGCGCGATGCCGCCGGCCAGCGCCTGAAGATAGCGCGGCGGCCGGCCCGCCCCCTCGTCCCGGAAGACGAGCACCAGCGAGGCGCGCTCCAGGCCGATGAAGATCAGGCGATCCTCGCCATAGGTCGCGACCTCGACGCCCTCGGGCTCGCTGCCCTTGGCCGCCGAACGACGCTCCGGATAATGGCCGAGCCGCATGGCGATGTGATCGACCATCGGGCCTGAATCGAATTCGATAGTCCCGTCCTTGCGGAAAATCGAGAAGCCGCGCGACCCGCCCTTCCAGTCGCCCTCGTTGGCGGTGACGAAGCGGTCATTGTCGAGCCAGCGCACGGAGTCGGGTTCGCGGGCGACGCCCTCGAGCTGCTCGACCGGCCTGATCTGGCCGTCCCGGGTCTTGTCGATGGTCTTCAGATCGACGGCGCCTGCCGGAAAATGCCCGACGACCTTTGCGGTCTTCGTGTCGATCAGGACGATGTGGTTGTTCTCCTGCAGCGTCACCACGGCGACGCCCTCGGCGTTGACATCGACGAATTCCGGCTCCGGATCGGTCGCCGCCACCGCCGCGATCCCGGTGAGGTCCACGACCTGGCGCGAGGCGCAATCGATCTCTCCGCCAGCGATGCCGATCAGCGTGAGGTTGCCGGCCGGGAGCTGCGGCAGGGCGCCCTTGTTCAGCTTCTCGTCGCGCTCGTTCTCGATCGCGACGACTATTCTGCTCCCGTCCTTGCTGAGCGTGATCGAATCCGGCTGGCCGCCGAGGTCGCAGGCGCCGGTCACCCGCTTCGTCGCCAGGTCGATCGTGGCGAGATGGCCGGCTGGCGCCTTGAAATCGTCGCCGGAGGTGACGACCGCGACGAAGGCCTTGCCGCCGAGGATGACCAGCGACGTCGCCTCCCCGCCGACGGGCACGAAACCCGCGGGCCTCGGCGCGTCGGCGTCGGTGATGTCGATCAGGCCGATCGCCTTCTGCTCGCCGTCGGTGTAGGCGAGCAGCGCGCCGGCTTCGTCGGCGGCGATGATCTCGGCGACCGTCTTCGATTTCGGGTCGCGATCGGCCGGCAGGTTGAGCGGGACGGAGAAGGTCGCGATCCGGTTGAACATCGGTTCGGCGAAAGCGGCGCCGCCGGCCAGAATTGTCGAAAGCGTCGCGAGAAGAAGACGGATGCGCATGGCGCGTATTCCTGTTCCGCCGAAAGCCGCCGAAAGGCTACTCGTCCGGCTAGCCAGCCGACATGACAGTCTCATGACGCGAGGCGATCACGGAAGGCCGCCGCCGCACATCGGCTTCGCGCGACGATCGTCGCGAGCGATTGGAACCATTCACCCGCCGGCCGGTTTCCTCGACACAGCCGCACGGCGGCGCGAAGAGCGACTGAAGGAATGTGACGATGGGCAGCACGATGGACAAGGTCAAGGGTCTCGCCAACGAGGCCGCCGGCAACGTCAAGCAGGGCGCCGGCAAGGCGATGAACAAGCCCGGTTTGGAGGCCGAAGGCATCGCGCAGGAGCGCAAGGGCGAGGCCCAGCAGATGGTCGGCAAGGGCAAGGACGCCGTGAAGAAAGTGATCGACAAGGCCTGATCACCGATCAGACCCCGATCGAAAGCGGGTCGCCGAGAGGCGGCCCGCTTTTTTCGCGGTCGCCCTTTCAGCGGCTGGCCATGATGCGCTAGGACGCGCTGATGACGAAGCAGATCCCCAACAGGCTCGAGATCGATGGCGAAAGCCATGTCATGATGAGGACGCCATGGCTGTTCGCGCCGGGCGACGATCGGGCCGACCGCTACGACTTCGTCGGAATCGATTCCGCCAATCGCTCCGGCGTGGTGTCATGCTGGCGCGTCACGGAGGGCGTGCTTTATCTCTCCGAGGTCGAGGCCACCGCCTATCGGCGCGACGAAAACGACATCCCTTGCGACAAGCGGGGCCATTGCACGCAGGTGACGCTCGCGCATCTGCACGACCAGACCGGGCCGGTGAGGGTCGACTGGTTCTCGGGCGCGATCGACCTCGATCTCGAACCGTCATTCGACACGGTCTTCGCGCCGCCCGAAAAAGCGAGGCGCCTGCGCTTCGTCGCAGGCCGGCTGGTGTCCGACGAGATCGTCGCCGGGTCCTAGGCCGCCCCGCCGATCCCGCCGAGGAAATCCTTGACGCGGCCGAAGAACCCCGCCGCTTCCGGATGCGTCGAATGCGAACTCTCGCGCTCGAACTCCAGCAGCAACTCGCGTTGCCGGGCGGTGAGCTTCTGCGGCGTCTCGATCAGCACCTGGATGTAGAGATCGCCGGTCTCGCGCGAGCGCAGCACGCTCATGCCCTTGCCCTTGAGGCGGAACTGCTTGCCGGTCTGGGTGCCCTCGGGAATCTTCACCCGCGCCTGCTCGCCAGTCAGCGTCGGAACCTCGATCTCGCCGCCGAGCGCAGCCGACGCCAGCCCGAGCGGCACGCGACAGAACAGGTCGGCCCCGTCGCGCTGGAAGATCGGATGCGGCTTGATCGACAGGAAAATATAGAGGTCGCCGGCCGGGCCGCCGCGCAGGCCCGCCTCGCCCTCGCCGGCCAGCCTGATCCGCGTGCCGTCCTCGACGCCGGCGGGAATGTTGACCGAGAGCGTGCGCTCGCGCGTGACGCGGCCGGCGCCCTGGCAGTTCTTGCACGGGTCGTCGATGATCTCGCCGCGTCCGGCGCAGGTCGGGCAGGTGCGCTCGACCGAGAAGAAGCCCTGATTGGCGCGGACCCGGCCATGGCCGCCGCAGGTCGGGCACTGGCGCGACTTCGAGCCGGGCTTGGCGCCGGTGCCGGCGCATTGCTCGCAGGCGATCGAGGTCGGCACGCGGATCGAGGCGTTCTTGCCCGAGAACGCATCCTCCAGCCCGATCTCGAGGTTGTAGCGCAGATCGGCCCCGCGCTCGCGGCCGTTCGCCGCGCGCGGGCCGCCGCGGCCGCCGCGCTCGCCGAAGAACGAATCGAAGATGTCCGACATGAAGTCGGAGAACTCCGGACCCTGCTGGCCGCCGCCATTCTCGAAGGCCTGATGGCCGTAGCGGTCATAGGCGGCGCGCTTCTGGCCGTCGGACAGAACCTGATAGGCCTCGTTCAACTCCTTGAACTTGGCTTCGGCGCCCTTGTCGCCGGGGTGGCGGTCGGGGTGGCAGGTCATCGCGAGCTTGCGGAAGGCGCTTTTCAGCTCCGCGTCGCTCGCGCCCTTCTGCACGCCGAGGATGTCGTAGTAGTCGCGCTTGGACATGTGTCCGGTGCCCTCTCGCCGGATCGCGGGTCACCTCCGGGCTCCGGCCCGGTCAGTTCCCGCAAGCAGGCGACCCTCTCGTCCCGACGCCATTCCGCAACGAGATGGCCGGGTCAAGCCCGGCCATGACGTCGTCGGGAATGGCGCCCGCGCTCAGGCGCTCTTCTTCTTGTCGGCCTTGTCGTCGCTGACGTCCTTGAAGTCGGCGTCGATGACGTCGTCCTTCTTGGCCTCGGCGGGCTGCTCGCCGCCTTCGGCCTGAGCCCCTTCGGCCTGGCTCGCCGCATACATGGCCTCGCCGAGCTTCATCGAGGCCTGCATCAGATCGGTGGTGCGCGCCGCGATGGTTTCGGCGTTGTCCTCCGGCAGCGCCGCCTTCAGCGCGTCCAGCGCGGTCTCGATCGCGGCCTTGTCGGCGGCCTGGACCTTGTCGCCATACTCACTGAGCGACTTCTCGGTCGAGTGCACGAGGCTCTCGCCCTGGTTCCTGGCCTCGACCAGCTCGCGGCGCTTCTTGTCTTCCGTCGCGTTGGCCTCGGCGTCCTTGACCATCTTCTGGATGTCGGCTTCCGACAGTCCGCCCGAGGCCTGGATACGGATCTGCTGCTCCTTGTTGGTGGCCTTGTCCTTTGCCGTCACCGAGACGATGCCGTTGGCGTCGATGTCGAAGGTCACCTCGATCTGCGGCATGCCGCGCGGGGAGGGCGGGATGCCCATCAGATCGAACTGGCCGAGCATCTTGTTGTCGGCCGCCATCTCGCGCTCGCCCTGGAAGACCCGGATCGTCACCGCCTGCTGGTTGTCTTCCGCCGTGGAGAAGACCTGGCTCTTCTTGGTCGGGATCGTGGTGTTGCGGTCGATCAGGCGGGTGAACACACCGCCCAGCGTCTCGATGCCGAGCGAAAGCGGCGTCACGTCGAGCAGAAGCACGTCCTTGACGTCGCCCTGCAGCACGCCGGCCTGGATCGCGGCGCCGATGGCGACGACCTCGTCGGGGTTGACGCCCTTGTGCGGCTCCTTGCCGAAGAACTGCTTCACCACCTCCTGGACCTTGGGCATGCGGGTCATGCCGCCGACCAGCACGACCTCGTCGATCTGCCCGGCGGAAAGCCCGGCGTCCTTGAGCGCCTTCTTGCAGGGCTCGATCGTGCGCTGGATCAGGTCATCGACCAGGCTCTCGAACTTGGCGCGCGAGAGCTTGATGGCGAGGTGCTTCGGCCCCGAGGCGTCGGCGGTGATATAGGGCAGGTTGATCTCGGTCTGGGCGGCGCTCGACAGCTCGATCTTGGCCTTCTCGGCGGCTTCCTTCAGGCGCTGGAGCGCGAGCTTGTCCTTCTTCAGGTCGATGCCCTGCTCACGCTTGAACTCGTCGGCGAGATATTCGACCAGGCGCATGTCGAAATCCTCGCCCCCGAGGAAGGTGTCGCCGTTGGTCGACTTCACCTCGAAGACGCCGTCGCCGATCTCGAGGATGGACACGTCGAAGGTGCCGCCGCCAAGATCATAGACCGCGATCGTGCCGGCTTGCTTCTTGTCGAGGCCATAGGCCAGCGCGGCCGCCGTCGGCTCGTTGATGATGCGCAGCACCTCGAGCCCGGCGATGCGGCCGGCGTCCTTGGTGGCCTGGCGCTGGGCGTCGTTGAAATAGGCCGGCACGGTGATGACGGCCTGATCGACCTTGGCGCCGAGATAGGCCTCGGCCGTCTCCTTCATCTTGGTCAGCGTGAAAGCCGAGATCTGCGAGGGCGAGAAATCGGTTCCATCGGCCTCGACCCAGGCGTCGCCACCGGGCGATTTCTTGATCTTGTAGGGAACGAGATTCATGTCCTTTTGCGTCATCGGATCGTCGAACGGACGTCCGATCAGCCGCTTGATCGCAAAGAAGGTGCGCTCTGGATTGGTGACCGCCTGGCGTTTGGCTGGCTGGCCGACGAGGCGCTCGCCATCATCGGTGATGGCGACGATCGAAGGCGTGGTGCGCGCGCCTTCGGAATTCTCGATGACCTTCGGAGTCGAGCCTTCCATCACTGCGACGCAGGAATTGGTCGTGCCGAGGTCGATGCCGATGACTTTACCCATGGAGGGGATCCCTTTTGAATTGAGCAGATCGCCGGATGGCCGCGCATGTCGCGCGCCCTTCCGGCCCATGGACCGGACGATCCCCGCCAGAGCGGCGGATCGGCCCGGCATTCCACGTCGGACGGTCCGGAAACCGCCCCTCGCGGCGTATATAGGAAAGGGTCTGCATGGCTTGCAAGACACGGAGCCGGATTAAGAATCGCGCCTGCCGCCGCGCGCCGCGCCGTGAGCCGGCGCGAAGGTCAATCCTGCCCGGTGTTGCACGCCTGCTCTTGCACGGACGCGCAGCGCCATTCAAGCATGCGCGCGTTCATCTGGCTCGCTGGAGCG
>JAKFWE010000419.1 GCA_021732895.1 Allobosea sp.
TGGCGCGTCGGGCTGCTCGGCGTGATCGTCGTCGCGGGGGCGGTGCTCGGTCGCCAGATATTCAGTGGCGAAGGCGCCGATGAGGCGGAAGACTGAATGGCGCGGCTGACGTTCGGGCAGCTGTTCCGCCGCCGCGCGGCCCGGCGCGACGGCAATGGACTGGGTGTGTCTTTTTACATAGGGGTTGTGGATTCCGTTCGCTAACACGGTCTTCATGTCCGCTCAGGCTTCCCCACGCAGCCGGTTCTTCGCGCCTGGCCTGCCCGCAAAAGTCATTGCCCGGCTGCGCCTGGCGTCGTCGACGATCATTGCGATCGGCGTCGTCGGCGTCGCCATTCTGCTCGCCGCCTGGATCAACGCCCAGGCGATGCTCGTCGCCAGGGAGGTCGCGCATTCCGTCGAAGTGCGCGAGCGGGCCGAGCGCTTCCTCGGCCATGTCAGGGACGCCGAAACCGGACAGCGCGGCTATCTGCTGACCGGCACCGCGTCCTATCTCGCGCCCTTCACCAGCGGCCGCGCGGCGGCGCCGGCGGAGCTGGACGCACTCGAGAGGCTGGTCGCCGACGACCGCGAGCAGACGCAGCGGGTCATCGAGGCGCGGGAGGAGATGCGCAGCAAGTTCGTCGATCTCGACACGACGATCGCGCTCGCCCGCGAGGGCCGCCGCGACGAAGCCCTCGCCAAGGTGAACGAAGGCGTCGGCATCGCGATGATGAACGAGTTGCGCAGTTCGATCCAGCGCATCCAGCTCGCCGAGAACATTCGGCTGGTGGAGCTCAACCAGCGCGAGGAGCGCCGGCGGCTGCTCGCGAGCGTCGGCATCGTCGTGGCGCTGGCGGGCGTGGCGTTCGCGGCGTGGCAGCAATTGCGCATCCGTCAGCGGCGGACCTATTCGCTGGCGGAGAGCAACCAGCAGCTCGAGCGCATGGTCGGCGAGCGGACGCAGGAGCTCGAGGGCGAGCGGTTGCGGATCGAGGCGCTGCTGCGCGACGTCAACCACCGCGTCGGCAACAATCTGGCGATGGTCTCGGCGCTGCTCAACGTCCAGAGCCGGCAGTCCCGCGAGCCGGCCGTGCGCGAGGCGTTGTCGCAGGCGCAGTCGCGCATCCAGGCTATCGCGGCAGGCCAGCGCCGGCTGCGGCTCGACATCGAAACCGACGAGATCGACGCCCGCCCCTATATCGAGGATCTGCTCGAGGAGATCGGCAAGGCGGCCGAAGGCCGCCCGATCGCCATCGAGCTCGAGATGGAGGATATCCGGCTGGCGGGCCGCGACGCGGTGTCCTACGTCGTCATCGTCAACGAGCTCGTGACCAACGCGATCAAGCACGCGTTTCCCGACGACGCTCCCGGACGAATTCTGATCCGCTTCGCCGGGGGCGGCGACGGGGCGATGATCTTGTCCATCGAAGACGACGGCGTCGGCATGCCGGGGGACGCTGCGACCAAGGGCCTCGGCCAGACCGTCATCGCGAGCCTGCTGCGCAGCATGCGGGCGACGATGGAGACGGAGCCGGCCTCACCGGGGAGCGACCGGCCGGGCTCGCGGATCACGCTGGTCTTCCCCGGCAAGAGCTGAACGAGGCAGCCGCGTGCGAGGCTGAAGCTTGCAGGGCGGGGCTGAGGCAGAATCCGCCGCCGCGCGCTATTCACAGGCTGCGCACCGCCTCGGAGACGAACCGGGCGATCTCCCGCGTCGAGAACGGCTTGCGCAGGAAGCGCGCATCGCGAAGCGCGCCCGGCACATCGGCCGGAGTCGAGCCCGAAACGAAGGCGAAGGGCGTGCCGCTCTTCAGCAGTTCCGCCGCGACGCTGAACGTCTTGCCGCCGACGACGTCGATATCGAGCAAGGCGCAGGAGAGTGGCAACATCGCCGCCTGGCGAGCGCCAGCCAGCGACTCGACGACGATCAACTCGGCTGCCTCGCCGAACTGGTCCATCATGGCCGACTCGATGTCCATGGCGATGAAAGGATCGTCTTCGACGATCAGGATCCGGATGTCAGTCATGGATCCGGCCTCCTCTTTACCGGGTTACCCTGCCGGTTACGAATGGTCGGCGCAGTCGAGATCCGCGATGCGCACCCCGACAACCATCGCAACCGCCAGGTTGTTCCCACCCTGTCGCCGCAAGAGATGCGAATCCGTCAACTGCGAGTCAAATTGCACGGACAAGGTTAGCGCCCGGTAAGCTTCGATCGTCTTTCACCGTCGGGCGCGCGGCCGGGACAGCACGAGGTCAAGCCCGGTCACCCCGACTGCGACGTTGAAGCCGCGCCGGCTTTGCAGCGACAGCGGCTGCAGGGTGACCTCGTCGCCGGCGCCCCCTATCAGCAGATTGCCCGAGGCGCCGATGCCCGCGGCCGCCCCTCCGGCGCCGGCGCCGACGTAGCCGCCCGCCAGCGCACCCAGCGGGGCCCGCGCGTAAGGACCGTAGACGCGCCACGACATCGTGCCGCGCCGGATCGGCCCGATGTCGAGACCAAAACTCCGGACCGTGCCGACATAGCGCTGGACAGGCCCGCGCCGTGGGGTGAAGCGGCAGTCCATCGGACGTTTCGACGTCACGACGAGCCCCAGGCCGGGTCCGACGGCGCAGGTCAGCCTGCCAGCCGGCGCGCCGTCCTGCGCAGCCGCTCCGGGCGGGGCCATCATCAGCGCCGTCAGAGCGAAGGGCAGCATGGAGACTGTGCGAACCAGCGAGCGGATCATGGCGAATCCCTTATCGACGACCAGGCGAATAACGCCACAATCGCCGCACAGTTCCAAGCTATCGGGGAACATCCAGGCGATATCCGCGTTGGGTCGGAGTCGCTTGCACAGGTCACGCCATGTCCGAGAGCCGATTTCGCCCCTGCTCCGCTTCAGCTCTCGCCGTGTCAGGCGACGCCCCCCGGTTCTGGGAACTGGAGCGGCTGATCCGTTGCGGTCTGCGGCGCGACGAGGCGCTGGCGCTGATGGCCCTGCCGGACCATCCTCGGGCGCAGCACCCATCCCGAAAGCCGGTCCGGAACCTTGCATCCGGCGCGCCGCAGTTTCACCGCATCGCCGATCTGGCTTCCTGAGAACAAGACCTACTGACAGAAGCGGCTCGCGGCGGAGCGGCGCGGCTGGATGTCGATGTGAATGTGGTCGGCGTGGGCGGCATCCGAGCCCGGACCGAGCGTCGTCATGAACGCGCCGCAGGCCGATTGGCGCACCGCGCGCAGAAACCGCTCAGGCAACGGCCCGTCGGGCTTCTCGACCGTCACCCTGCGGCCCCCCGCGAAATCGAATGCGAAAATGTCGAGCGCCCGCCCCGTGGCGTGTTCGCTGAGAGGGCCGGCGCCAGCGCGGTTGCGCCGTCGGCATTCATGGCCGCCGCCGACCTGCAAGCCGGTCAGGTCGGCCTCGAAATGACCGCGCGCCAGGGGCAGGATGGCGTCGTCCAGCCAGTTCCAGACCTGCGTCGCCATCGCACAGCTCAACGTGACGGGAGGCGTGAACGCGACGACGCCGCGCGCGCCGCCATGCCGCGGCGCCAGCGCCTCGACCAGCACCGGCTCGTCCACCGCGCAGTCTGGACTGGCCGGGGCGCGCTCGAGCCGGACGGGCCGGACGCGGTTTCCGCCCGCCTCGGTCAGCAGTCGCAGACAGGACGAGGCGGAAGGCGCCGGCGTGGACGGCGCCGGCTGGGGCGTCTCGGAGGGTGCGGCAGGCGGCGCGACCGGGGGTGCGAGGCCCGGCGGCCGCTGCGGCGGCAGCCTCGTCGAGAGCGACGCCGCCTCGGCGAGCCCGCCGCCGGCCAGCATGACCGTAGCCAGGCTCAATCGCGCGAATCGGCCCCGGCGCGCCGGGCTCAAGCGTCCAGCGCCGCCACGCCCGCCACCACCAGGGACGCGCCCGCGGCGAGGACGAGCAGAAACGCTTCCGCCGCAGGCTCCCCCGCCTGGATGGCGCCGCCATGGAGCGCGGACGCCAGACCAGCCGAGGCGATCAGGGTTGCGATCAACGCCAAAGCCATGCCGAAGCCTCCGAAGCGATCGAGCCCAACGCCCTCACCCGACGCTCAACGCCGGATCGCGGCGCAGGTTCCGGGATCGTTGCGTCGGGAGGGGCGGACCGGTGCGACGCGCCGATCTCGGACAGCGTCATGCTTCGAAGGCCGACGGCCGTCCTGACCGCCAGGCTCAGCGCAACATCGGCCGGACGCCCCGCGAATGAAGCTCGCATAGGCTTCCGAACACCGGAGCGTCGCCGTCGATCGCGCCTTCGTCACGCCGCCTTGCGGCCGGCGCGGCGGTCGAAGAACAGCGCCTGGCTGATTGCCGCCTTGACTGCCTCGGGCTGGAACGGCTTGGTGATCAGGAAGGCCGGTTCCGGCCGGTCGCCGGTGAGCAGGCGCTCCGGGTAGGCGGTGATGAAGATCACCGGAACATCGATCGACGAGAGGATCTCGTTGACCGCATCGAGCCCGGAGCTGCCGTCGGCGAGCTGGATGTCGGCCAGGACCAGCCCGGGGCGCTTCCTGGCGACGAGGGCGATGGCCTCGCGATGGGTGCGCGCGACGCCGGTGACGGTGTGGCCGAGTTCCTCGACCATGGTCTCGATGTCGAGCGCGATGATCGGCTCGTCCTCGATGATCAGGACATTCGTCGCCACCTGCTCGGCGATCTCCTGCCCGGCGGTCTGGACCAGGCCTTCCGCCACCGGCGCGGCGACCTCCATGATCGCGGCGACATCCTCGATCGAGAAACCCTCGACGGTGCGCAGGAGAAACGCCTGGCGCGGCCGCGGGGTGAGCGCCTCGATGTTGCGTTCGGCCGACGAGCGATCCCGGTCGATCGGGCCCGTATCGGCGTTCAGGCCGACCGACGACCACAGCTTGAGGAAGATGCGGTAGAGACCGATGCGCGGGTTCACGTCGCGGGGAAAGCCCGTCGGGTCGAGGACGAGCGCCTCCAGCATGGCCACGACATAAGCGTCTCCGCTCTGCTGCGTGCCGGTCAGCGCGCGCGCGAAACGACGCAGATAGGGCAGGTGCGGAGCGATTTCCTTGGCGATGGACATGGTCGGATTCCCCTCAAACTGGCCGGAAAAGAGCACTGCCGCCGGCTTTGTGACAAGCAATTTATTTTCTGCGCGCGACGGAACCTTTCCCGGAACCCATCGTTCTTAGAGCGCACAAGTGTGGGAATTGGCCGGCGCGCAACCTGCGGCAGGATGTGGTTGACGGCACGGTATGGTTCGGATTGAAGCGGGACCCGACCAGAAGAGGCGGGCCGGCGTGAGCGCGAGGGCGAGGGCGAAATGAACGGAATGGCTATGGACCCGGGCGAGCCAGGCGGCGAGCCCGATCATGACATCGTGCTCGATGCGCGCGTGCAGGAATCGATCGGGCGCTCGCTGAAGGCGCATTACGATGATCTCGTGAATGCGCCCGTCCCCGACAAGTTCCTGCTTCTTCTCGCGCAACTGGAGGCGCAGGAGAAGCGCGCCTCGGCAGGGGACGCGTCCGATGAGCGCCGCTGACTTCAAGGACGGGCTGATCCGCGAAATCCCCAACCTGCGCGCCTTCGCCGCCTCCCTGTCCGGTTCGATGCAGTTGGCCGACGATCTGGTCCAGGACACGCTGCTGAAGGCATGGGGCAATTCCGACAAATTCCAGCCGGGCACGAGTCTGCGCGCGTGGCTCTTCACCATCCTGCGGAACACCTACTACTCGCTCTATCGCAAGCGCGGCCGCGAGGTGCAGGACAGCGAGGGGACCTATGCCGAGCGTCTCGCCGTCCGCGGCAACCAGGAAAGCCATCTCGACCTCGCCGATTTCCGCACGGCGCTGGCCAAGCTGCCCGAGGAACAGCGCGAGGTCCTGATCATGGTGGGCGCGACCGGCCTGTCCTATGAGGAGACCGCCGAAATCTGCGGCGTCGCGATCGGCACGATCAAGAGCCGCGTCAACCGCGCCCGGACGAAACTGGCGGAGCTGCTGTCGATCGGCAGCCTCGAGGATCTCGGGCCGGACCGGCAGAGCGCCGCCGCGATCCAGAGAGCGGGTCCTGAAATCGTCAGGCTCTGATGCGCCTGACGCTGTTCCGAACCGTTCGCGGCCGGCTTCTGGCCCTGCTGATCGCCATCGTTCTGCCGATCGCCTGCCTGAGCGCGGTCGCGGCGGTGACGACCTATCGCACGGTGATTTCAGCGATCGAGGAGGCGCAGACCAGCACCATCGATGATTTCGCGGTGCGTGCGCGGGTCTGGTATCGCGGGGTGCTGCGCTCTCTGCTGACCTCGGGCTCGCTTCTGGCGTCGACGGGGCCCGGATCGGCCGGGTGCGGACGCGCCTTGCTCGAACAGTCGCCGGGCTACCGGGCCGTCTATGTCGTCGCCCGGGGCGGAACGGTCGCCTGCGCGACATCGCTCGATTCCGAAATCGGCGTGACGCAGCTCGCGACCGCAGCCGAGGGGCTGCGGGAACACGAGCCGATCACGCCCTGGGCCGGCGCGGAACTCGCGAAGCCGCGCTATGGCCACCTCAGGATCGCCGGACGCAGCCACCTCGCGGTCTACGCGCACGGCGACGATCCCGCCAGGGCGATGATGGAGGGGCTGTTTCTGGTCGACCCCATGCTGCTCGACCAGGTTTTCGACCTCGGCGACGGCGATGGCGACATCGCCGTCGCGCTGATGGCGCGCGGCGGCGAGATTCTCGCCGCGCGCGGCGATGCGGACCGCGACCCGTCCTGGTTGCCGGCAAGCGAGACCGTGCCGGAGAATCGCATGCGCTGGGAGGCGCCGAGCCGTGGCGGCGCGATGCGCTCCTATGCCGCCCGCCTCGTCGCCGGGCCCGACCTCTACGTCATCGCCAGCTTCGGCGAGGCGGCCGAGAGGGCGGCGCGCATCCAGTTTCTGGCGCTGCTGCTGACGCCGCTGCTGACCCTGGCGCTGCTCTGCCTCGTCTATCTGCGCGCCATCGACCGCCATTGCGTGCGCTGGCTGCGCGGCATCGAGGCCGCGGCGCGCGCCAAGTCGAGCCTGTCCATGGCCCGCGTCGCCATCGCCGACGACATGCCGCGCGACATCCGCTCCGTCGCCGAGGCGTTCAACGGCATGCTCGACGAGCAGGAGGTGAAGCAGCGCAAGCTGCAGACCGCGCTCGACGACAACCGCTATCTGGTCCGCGAACTGCACCACAGGGTCAAGAACAGCCTCCAGGTGGTGCAGAGCTATCTCGGACTGACCAAGCGCGATTATCGTGGCGAGGCGCGGCTCGCGCTCGCCGACGCCGAATGCCGCGTGCATGTGCTTTCCACGGCCTATCGCTTCACATTGGCCGATGGCGAGATGCAGCCGGTGCGCGTCGACCTGTTCCTGGACGAGGTGGTGACGATGATCTCGAACCTGATCCGCCGCCGCGACCAGTGGGTGACCGGGCAGATCGACACCGCCGTCTCGCTGCCAGTGGATCGCATCATTCCGCTCGGCTTCCTCGTCGTCGATGTGGTCTCGCGCGGGCTGCGCGCGACGCCGGGCCTGAGCATCACGATGACGGTCTCGGACATCGATCCCGAGACGATCGAGATCGCCTTCAGCGCCGATCGCGAGATCGCCCATACCGCGCCGCCGAAACTGTTCGGCGGTCTCGTCGCGCAAATCGAGGCCGTGCAGAGCGAGGGCCCGGCCGGCGCCCGGCTCGGCGCCTGGCGCATCGCCCATCACGGGCGGCGCTGAGCGGGGCCGATCCGTCGAAGCAGCCGGCTGGCGCATCCGGCCGGGTCCGCCGCCCCCGGCCGACGTCTCCGCCCTGTCTCTACAGCCAGCCTCTGATGCTGGCCGCGACCGCCGCGCTCGACAGGCCATAGCGCTCGTGCAGCGTCGGCAGCGCGCCGGCGTCGAGGAACGCGTCCGGCAGCCCGATCTGCCGGAACGCGGGAGGATGCACGCCCGCCCGCATCAGCACGCCAGCCACCGCCTCGCCGAGCCCGCCGACGACGGAATGGTTCTCGGCGACGACGACGAGCCGCCCTTTCCGCGCCGCCTCGGCGCGAATGGTCTCGACGTCGAGCGGCTTGATCGTGGCGACGTGCAGCACGGCGACGTCGATCGCGTCGGCGGCCAGCAGCGTCGCCGCCTCCAGCGCCCGCATCGTCATCAGCCCAGTCGAGATCACCAATACGTCGGCGCCGTCGCGGATCAGCCTGGCCTTGCCGATCTCGAACTCATGGCCGTATTCGTCGAGCACGACCGGAACCGCGCCGCGCAGCAGCCGCATGTAGACCGGGCCCCGATGCGCCGCGATCGCCGGCACCGCCTGCGCGATCTCGTGGGCGCAGCAGGGATCGACGATGGTCAGGTTGGGCATCCCCCTGAAGATCGCGACATCCTCGGTCGCCTGATGGCTCGGGCCGTAGCCGGTGGTCAGGCCCGGCAGCGCGCAGACGATCTTGACGTTGAGGTTCTCCTCGGCGATCGCCATGAAGATGAAGTCGTAGGCGCGCCGCGAGGCGAAGACGGCATAGGTCGTGGCGAACGGGATGAAGCCCTCGCGCGCCAGCCCGGCGGCGGCGCTGATCATCACCTGCTCGGCCATGCCCATCTGGTAGAACCGGTCGGGAAACGCCTTCGCGAAGACGTGCAGATCCGTGTATTTGCCCAGATCCGCGGTGATGCCGAGGATCTCCGGCCGCGTCCTGCCCAGTTCGGCGAGCGCGTGGCCGAAAGGAGCCGGCGCCGTGCGCTGATCCGGCCCGGCGATCGAGGCGATCATCGCGGAGGTGGTCAGCCGGGCGCCGGCCCGCGCGGGATCGTCGAGATGGGCGGGGCGATCGTATTTCGAGCGTCTCACGCCGGCCTCCCGGCGTCGAGGATCGCCATGGCGCGAGCCCATTCCTCCGGTTCGACGCGCAGGAAATGGTTGCGCTCGCGCTCCTCCAGGAAAGGCACGCCCCTCGCCATCTTCGTGTCGCAGATGACGATGCGCGGCTTCCTGACCTCGCTGTGGCGCGCCGCGTCGAAGGCTGCGACGAGCGCGTCGAGATCGTTGCCGTCGATGCGCTGGACGAACCAGCCGAAAGCCTCGAATTTCGGGACGAGCGGCTCGAAATCCAGGATCTGGGTGGAGGGCCCATCGGCCTGCATGTTGTTGACGTCGACGATGCCGATCATGTTGTCGAGCCGGCGCGAACCCGCCGCCATCGCCGCCTCCCAGGTCGAGCCCTCGCCGAGTTCGCCGTCGGAGAACAGGGTGTAGACGAAGCTGCGCGAGGCCTTGCGCTTCAGTCCGAGCGCCATGCCCACCGCGATGCCGAGGCCGTGGCCGAGCGAGCCGCCCGTGATTTCCATGCCTGGCGTGTAGGCCGCCATGCCCGACATGGGCAGGCGCGAATCGTCGCCGCCATAGGTCTCGCGCTCGTCCTCCGGCACGATGCCGGCCTCGATCAGCGCCGCGTAGAGCGCGATCGCATAATGCCCGATCGAGAGCAGGAAACGGTCGCGGCCCTCCCATTCCGGCTCGTGCGGCCGGTATGCCAGCGCATGGAAATACGACACCGCCAGCACGTCGGCGACGCCGAGCGCCTGAGCGATGTAGCCTTGCCCCTGGACCTGGCCCATCGCCAGCGCGTGGCGGCGGATGCGCCAGGCCCGCTCGGCGAGGCTGAGATTGGGGATGGCGCCGGGTTCAGCCATGACCGGACCCGCCCCGCCCAGTCTGCCCGGCGGCCTCCGGCTGGAACTCGCG
>JAKFWE010000417.1 GCA_021732895.1 Allobosea sp.
GGCCTGACCGAGGACACGGTGCGCTACATCTCGGCGCGCAAGAACGAGCCGGCCTGGATGCTGGAATGGCGGCTCGACGCCTTTCGTCGCTGGAAGACGATGAAGGAGCCCGACTGGGCGCGGGTCAACTACCCGCCGATCGACTATCAGGACATCTATTACTACGCCGCGCCGAAGAAGGGCGCCGCGCCGCAATCGCTCGACGAGGTCGATCCGGCGATCCTGGAGACCTACAAGAAACTTGGCATCCCGCTGCGCGAGCAGGAAATTCTGGCGGGCGTCGCCCCCGAGCGCCGCGTCGCGGTCGACGCCGTGTTCGATTCGGTCTCGGTGGTCACGACCTTCAAGAAGGAGCTGGCGCAGGCCGGCGTGATCTTCTGCTCGATCTCGGACGCGATCCAGGAGCATCCCGAGCTGGTGAAGAAGTACCTCGCCACCGTGGTGCCGGTGACCGACAACTATTTCGCGACGCTGAACTGCGCCGTCTTCACCGACGGCTCCTTCGTCTACATCCCCAAGGGCGTGCGCTGCCCGATGGAGCTGTCGACCTATTTCCGCATCAACGAGCAGAACACCGGCCAGTTCGAGCGCACGCTGATCATCGCCGACGAGGGCTCCTATGTGAGCTATCTCGAAGGCTGCACCGCGCCCAAGCGCGACGAGAACCAGCTCCACGCCGCCGTGGTCGAGCTGATCGCGCTCGACGACGCCGAGATCAAATACTCGACCGTGCAGAACTGGTATCCGGGCGATGCCGAGGGCAAGGGCGGCATCTACAACTTCGTCACCAAGCGCGGCGACTGCCGGGGCAAAAACTCCAAGATCTCGTGGACGCAGGTCGAGACCGGCTCGGCGATCACATGGAAATACCCGTCCTGCATCCTGCGCGGCGACGGCTCGCGCGGCGAGTTCTACTCGATCGCGGTCTCGAACGGCGCGCAGCAGGTCGATAGCGGCACCAAGATGCTGCATCTCGGCCGGAACACGACGTCGAAAATCATCGCCAAGGGCATCGCGGCCGGCAAATCCGACTCGACCTATCGCGGCATGGTCTCGGCTCACCGCAAGGCGACTGGGGCGCGCAACTTCACCAATTGCGACTCGCTGCTGATCGGCGACCAGTGCGGGGCGCACACCATCCCCTATATCGAGGCCAAGACCGCGACCGCGATCTTCGAGCACGAGGCCACGACCTCCAAGATCGGCGAGGACCAGCTCTTCTACTGCCAGCAGCGCGGCCTCTCCGAGGAGGAGGCGGTGGCGCTGATCGTCAACGGCTTCGTCAAGGAGGTGCTGCAGCAGCTCCCGATGGAGTTCGCGGTCGAGGCGCAGAAGCTGATCACGATCTCGCTCGAGGGGAGCGTGGGGTGATGAACGACAAGGTCGAACATCTGATCCTCGAGCATCTGCGGGCGATGCGCGCCGACATGTCTTCGATCAAGGACGAGATGACCGGCATGCGCGGCGAAATGATCGTCATGCGCACGCATATGGCGGCCCTGCTCTCGTCGCAGACGCTTCAGGATACGGAGATCGCCTCGATCAAGGTCCGGGTCGACCGGATCGAGAAGCGGCTCGATCTGGTGGAGTGATGCCCGCTCGCTAACCCGTCATGGTCGGGCTTGTCCCGACCATCCACGTCTTTCTTTTCAAACGCTCAAGTCGCGGATACTCGGCACAGGGCCGAGCATGGCGCGACGGAAATCCGGACGAAACCAATGCTCGAAATTCGCAATCTCGTCGTCAAGATCGCCGACGAGGACAAGCAGATCCTCAACGGCCTCAGCCTCACCGTGAACGACGGCGAGGTCGCCGCGATCATGGGGCCCAACGGCTCCGGCAAATCGACGCTGAGCTATGTCATCGCCGGCAAGGAGGACTACGAGGTCCTCGACGGCGAGATCCTGCTCGACGGCGAGAACGTGCTGGAGATGGAGGCCGATGCGCGCGCGGCGGCGGGCATCTTCCTCGCCTTCCAGTACCCGCTGGAAATCCCCGGCGTCGCCACCATGACCTTTTTGAAGGCGGCGATGAACGCGCAGCGCCGGGCGCGGGGCGAGGCGGAGCTGCTGACGCCCGACTTCATCAAGGCGGTGAACGGCGCGGCCGACAGGCTCGGCATCGCCAGGGACATGCTGCGCCGGCCGCTGAATGTCGGCTTTTCGGGCGGCGAGAAGAAGCGCATGGAGATTTTGCAGATGGCGCTGCTGTCGCCCTCGATGTGCATCCTCGACGAGACCGATTCAGGACTCGACATCGATGCGCTCAGGATCGTCGCCGAGGGCGTCAACGCGTTGCGTGATCCCAGGCGCGGCTTCCTCGTGATCACGCATTACCAGCGCCTGCTGGACCATATCGTGCCCGACACGGTGCATGTCATGTCGAAGGGCCGCATCGTGAAGACCGGCGGCAAGGAGCTCGCGCTGGAGCTCGAAAAGAACGGCTATGCCGGTTACGCGGACGCCGCCTGATGTCGATCGTCACCCCCTTCAAGACCGCGGCCGAGCACGCGCTCAGCGCGCAGTTCTCCGCCGCCAAGGCCGAGCTTCCCGGCTCGCTCCCCGTGCGCAAGCTGCGCGAGGACGCCTTCGCCGGCTTCGAGGCCAAAGGCCTTCCGCATCGCCGGCTCGAATCCTGGCGCTACACCGATCTGCGCGCCCTGCTGCGCGAGGCGAAGCCGCTGGCCATCGACGCCAGCGCCACGCCGGCGATCGAGGCCCGGCTGGACGAACTCGCTCTTGACGGCGTCAGGCTCGTGCTGATCGACGGAGCGTTCTCGGCCGAGCTTTCGACGCTGGAGGCGCTGCCTGACGGCGTCGCCATCCATTCGCTCGCCGAGGCGCTGGTCTCAGGCCGCGAGGACCTGACCCGCGTGCTGGCAGGCCCCGGCATCGCACAGGGCGACACCGGGCTGATGCTCAACACCGCGCTGATGCGCGACGGCGTCTTCATCGAGATCGCGGACGGGACCGAACTGGCCCAGCCGATCGCGATCGTTTCGCTCGCCTCGGGCGAGGCGGAGCGCGCGATCTTCCATCGCTCGGTCGTGGTCGCAGGCCAAGGCGTCAAGGCGACGATCTTCGAGATCGGCGAGGGCGTCGGCGCAGAAGCATCGCAGATCAACGGCGCGATCGTCTTCGAGACCGGCGACGAGAGCGATGTCCAGCATCTGCGGATCGTCACCGGGCAGGCGCCTGAGACAGTGCAGGTTCAGACGCTGATGGCGAGCGTGGGCGGCCATGCGAAATTCGAGAGCTTCGCGCTGGTCTGCGATGCGGCGACGCTGCGCCAGCAGTATTTCGTCGAGTATGCCGGCGAGCACAGCGAGGTCGGCCTGCGCGGCGTCAACCTGCTCGGCGGTTCGGAGCACTCGGACGTTACGCTGGTGATGGACCATGCCGTCCCCCACGGCGTCAGCCGCGAGATGTTCAAGACCATCATCGGCGGCGAGGCCACCGGAGTCTTCCAGGGCAAGGTCATCGTGCGCAAATACGCGCAGAAGACCGACGGCGGCATGCGCAGCAACACGCTGCTGCTCAACGACGGCGCGACGATGTTCAACAAGCCGGAGCTGGAAATCTTCGCCGACGACGTGGTCTGCGGCCATGGCGCGACGGTGGCGCAGATGGATGGCGAGCAGCTCTTCTACCTGATGGCGCGCGGCCTGCCGCGGCGTGAGGCCGAGGCGCTGGTGCTGCAGGCCTTCGCCGGCGAGGCGGTCGAGTTCGTGCAGGACGAAAGCCTGCGCGGCATGGTGATGGACCGGATCGAAGCCTGGCTGGCGAGGCGCGACGTCGCAGCCGTGGCGGGCGCGGTCTGATGCCCTACATCAATCTCCAGATCACCAGGGGCGCGACGCGGGCGCAGAAAGCCGAGATCGTCAGGGAGTTCACCGCGACGCTCGCGCGCGTGCTCGGCAAGAAGCCGGAACACACTCATATCGTGATCCAGGAGATCGATGACCACGATTGGGGTTTCGCCGGCCTTCTGACCGACGAATGGCGCAAGGGCGAAGCCGGGAAGGGGCATTCATGAACGCGATGAGCAAGCCCTACGCTGTCGAGGCGATCCGCCGGGATTTCACCATCCTGGGGCGAGAAGTCTACGGCAAGCCATTGGTCTATCTCGACAATGCGGCCTCGGCACAGAAGCCCGAAGCCGTCATCGAGGCGATGAACCGGCTGATGCGCGAGGACTACGCCAATGTCCATCGCGGCCTGCATTACCTCGCCAACGCCTCGACCGAAGCCTATGAGGGCGCCCGCGAGAGCGCGCGGCGCTTCCTCAACGCGGCCCATCTGGAAGAGATCATCTTCACGCGCTCCTCGACGGGGGCGCTCAACACGGTCGCCGCCTCGCTCGGCAGGCATCTCAAGATCCAGGAGGGCGACGAGATCATCCTCTCTATCCTGGAGCACCACTCCAACATCGTGCCGTGGCACTACTGGCGCGAGCGCCATGGCGCGGTGATCCGGTGGGCCCCGGTCGACGAGGACGGCAATTTCCTCGTCGAGGAGTTCGAGAAACTGATCACGCCGCGCACCAAGGTGGTCGCGCTGACGCATATGTCGAACGCGATCGGCACGGTCCTGCCGATCCCGCAGATCGCCGCGATCCTCAAAGGCTACGACATCCCGCTCGTCGTCGACGGCAGCCAGGGCGCGGTTCACCTGCCGGTGGATGTGCAGGCGCTGGGCTGCGATTTCTACTGCTTCACCGGCCACAAGACCTATGGGCCGACCGGCTCCGGCATTCTCTGGGGCAGGAAGGAATGGCTCGACAAACTGCCGCCCTATGAGGGCGGCGGCGAGATGATCGTCACCGTCAGCGAGGACACTGTGACCTACAACGACGCGCCGCATCGCTTCGAGGCCGGCACGCCGGCGATCGTCGAGGCGGTGGGGCTTGGCGCGGCGCTCGACTACATGATGGCGCTGGGCCGCGAGAACATCGCGGCCCACGAGGCGACCCTGCGCGACTACGCCATGCAGCGGCTGGGGGAGATGAACTCGATCCGCATCTTCGGCAAGGCGAAGGACAAGGGCGCGATCGTCGCCTTCGAGATGAAGGGCGCGCACGCCCATGACGTCGCGACCGTGATCGACCGGGCCGGCGTCGCGGTCAGGGCCGGCACCCATTGCGCCATGCCGCTGCTCGCCCGATATGGCGTGACATCGACCTGCCGCGCCTCCTTTGGCCTCTATAACACGCTCGAGGAAGTCGATAAGCTGGTCGAAGCCCTGCGGAAAGCCGAGACGCTGTTTTCGTGACGGCTCCTTGATTGGTCGTGGAAAGCGCGGGTCATCCCGGGCGACCGAAGGGAGACCCGGGATCCATTCCGGAGCGCCGACGGAAGGGGTTCAGGAATGGATCCCGGGTCTGCGCTTCGCTCCGCCCGGGATGACGGCTCGCCCCAAGTGCGGGCGCAGCGGTGTGCTGATAGATTGGATGTTGCGATGACCGACACAGCCGAAGACCTCAAGCCGAACGCTCCGACCATGGGCGCGAGCTCGGCCCTGCCGCCCGAGGAGATCGACCGTCTCACCGACGACATCATCGCGGCGCTCAAGACGGTCTACGACCCCGAGATCCCCTCCGACATCTACGAGCTCGGCCTGATCTACCGCGTCGACATCGCCGACGACCGGCAGGTCGCGATCGACATGACGCTGACCGCGCCGGGCTGCCCGGTGGCGGGCGAGATGCCGGGCTGGGTCGAGAACGCGGTCTCCGCCGTGCCGGGCGTCTCGGGCGTCTCGGTCAACATGACCTTCGACCCGCCCTGGGACCAGTCGCGCATGTCCGACGAAGCCAGGGTCGCGCTCGACATGTGGTGAGCCTGGACTGCCTTCGGGTTCTCACGCATGCTCACGGCATGCGCTTCACGAAATGGGACTATCTGGCGTTCCCGCTTCTGGCCGCGATCCTGATCGGCGTCTTTTATGGCGCGTTGCGGCTCGTGGGATTTTTCGGGCTCGGCGTGCTGGGCCTAATCATCGGCTTCATCGCGGTCCGGATGGACCTCGAGCGCGACGGCGCGAGCAGCGATCCGCGTGTCCTGCTCGAACAGTTCAGGACGCGCGACCGGATGTCCCGCGCCGAGCGCGCCGATTTCCATGCCAGCCAACTCGCCCGGCTCAAGCCGCTTTTCGTGGCGCAGGTCGTCGCGGCCGGTTTCGTCATTCTCGGCTTCGGATTTCATTTTCTGCTGTGACGAGGGATCGGTCTCACGGATCCTTGCCGTAGCTCTCCGCGTCGACGCCATGACGCTTCGCCGCCGCCACGATCTGCGACCAGGTTTCCGCGTCGAGCGGGATGCCGTCGCGGCCGCGCGCGAGCCGCGTGGCGCGCTCCTTCTCGCCCGGCGTCAGCACCGGGCTGGCCGCGTCCTGCGGTTTTGCGGCGCGCACGAAGGCGAGATAGCTCTCGATGCGCTCCTTGCGGAGCGCCTCGTCGGGCTCCAGCCGGGCCGGGTCGATCAGCACGCCGAAGAGCGAGTTGATGATCCAGCTTTTCGCCGGCTTCTGGTCGATGCGGGCGGCGCCCATCAGCCCGGCCGAGAGCAGTTCGGCGATCAGGGCGAGCCCTGCGCCCTTGTGATCGCCGAAGGGCAGCAATGCGCCCAGCCCCTCGTCCGCGCCGACGCCATGCAGGAAGACGTGCCGCGGCTCGGTGGTCGGGCGTCCCTGGCTGTCGATGATGTAGCCCTCCGGAACCGGAACGCCACGGTTGAAGGCGACGCGGGCCTTGCCATGCGCCATCCGGCTGGTCGCGAAATCGAGGATGACCGGGTCGCCGCCGGGGAGGGGGATGCCGATCGCATGTGGGTTGGTGCCGAAGCGCGCCTCCCTGGCGGCATGGGGCGCGACGATCGGCGGCCGGCCGGCGACATTGACCCAGAACAGCGAGATCAGCCCGGCCTCGGCGGCAAGCTCGGCATAATGGCCGATGCGGCCGACATGATGCGCGTCGAGCAGGTTCAGGATCGCGACGCCGCCAGTTTTGGCCATCGGGATGGCGCGCTCGAGCGCGTTGCGGGCCACCGGCTGGCCGAGCGCGACGTTGGCGTCGACGATCAGGAACGGAGCGGCGTTCAGCCGGTCGGTGGGGCCTGAGCCGGGCTTCAGGTTGCCGTCCGCGAGCGACTGGAAATAGAGCGGCAGCATGCCGACGCCATGGCTGTCATGGCCGCTGAGGTTGGCCAGCACCAGATGGTCGGCGGTTTCGCGGGCCTGCTCCGGCGTCCAGCCGGCGGCGACGACCATCGCGTTGACGAGGGCGCGGAGCGCTTCAGGGCGGTGCAGACGGTCGGGCATGGCGAGCTTTGGGCTGGTTTCGGAGCGGTCAGAGTGCATGGGCCGGACGTCCAGGCAACATCCGCCAGGAATGACGGCCCTGCGCGCCGGCATCTCGACGTCGCGTTCGTCAATCCCTATGTTGTGGCCTGCAATCCTGTTTCACCGGCCCCTGTGCGATTCACGGAAAGGTCCGGTCGAGGAGGGACGAGGATGTTTTCTGTTCCCGGACTGAAAGTCGTTTCCCTGACGGACGCCGCCGCCGCGCGCATCCGCGAGATCGTCGCGCAATCCCCGCATGACGAGGCGGCGGCGCCGGCGCTCGGCCTGCGCGTCGGCGTCAAGAAGGGCGGCTGCGCCGGGATGGAATACACGTTCGAGGTCGCCCGGGCGCTCGACAAGGGCGACGAGGCGGTGACCGAGAAGGGCGCGACGGTGATCGTCGACGCCAAGGCGGTGCTGTTCCTGCTCGGCACCGAACTCGATTTCAGGACCGACAAATTCGCCTCGACCTTCGTCTTCAACAATCCCAACCAGGTCTCGGCCTGCGGCTGCGGCGAATCGGTCGAGATCAGGCCGCGGCCCGAGCCGGTCGCGGCGGCGCACTGAGGCTGCTGCGATGGATGCCGAGGGCATCCGGGAGCTCTTTGCCGACATTCTTGCCGTCAGGGTGCGCCGCATGTTCGGCGGCCACGGCATCTATGACGGCGAGACGATGTTCGCGCTGGAGGCCGGCGGCGAGATCTGGCTCAAGGCCGATGCGCAGAGCGTCCCGCGCTTCGAGGCGGCCGGCAGCGCGGCCTTCACCTACCGGAAGCAGGGCAAGCCCTTCGCCATGAGCTACTGGCGGCTGCCGGACGAGGCGCTCGACGACGCCGATATGCTGAAGGACTGGACGCGGCTGGCCGTCGAGGCCGCGCGGCGTGGCGCGAAGCCCGCGACCGGGCTTGTCAGGCCACCCGCGCCGCCGCGGAGTCGAGCGCATCCTCGGTGACGGTGCGGTTGCGCCCGTCGCGCTTGGCCTGCATCAGCGCCTGATCGGCCCGCTCGACCAGCGAACTCGCCGTGTCGCCGCGACGATAGCCCGCGACGCCGAGCGAAATGGTGATGCGGCCGAGGTTCTCGTTGGTGGAGCGCTTGATCAGCTCGCGCGTGAGCAGGGCCTGACGCACCGTCTCGGCCCCGAACTTGCCGGCGACGATGTCCGACTCGGGCAGGATCACCGCGAACTCCTCGCCGCCGAAGCGGGTGATGATCGCCTTGTCCTTGAACTTGTCCTTCATCGTGCGCGCCACGAGCCGCAGCACCTGGTCGCCGGTGAGGTGGCCGTGGGCGTCGTTGAAGTTCTTGAAGAAATCGATATCGGCCATGACGAGCGCGAAGGGCTCGCGACGCAGGGTCGCCTGATCGATCGACTTCTGCAGCATCTCCTCGAAATGGCGGCGGTTGGCCAGCCCGGTCAGCGGGTCGGTCAGGGCTTCGGCGCGCGTGGTCTCGAGCGCCTCGCGCAGATTGCGGATTTCGTTGGAGGAGTCGCGCAGCTGCGATTCGAGCTGCGTCTTGCGCGTCACCTCCTCGCGCGTCGACAGCACGATGGCCTCGACCCATTCGCGCAGCTTCTGCCGGTCCGCCGCCGGCGGCACGTCGTCCGACATCGCGCAGAGCTGGCCGTGATAGCGCTGGCTGGAATTGAGCGCCTGATCGATCAGCGCCATCAACGCGTCGATCTCGCCCAGAACCTGGAGGCTGGTGCGTTCCGCCTGCTTCGCCAGCCGCTCCGTGCCGATGAAGCGCTCGTAGAGCATGTCGATGTCGCCGACGCCGATCCGGCCTTCGCTGCCGGCGAGCAGGGAGGTCATCGCCATGCTGATCGCAGGCATCTCGCCGCTGAGATGCGCGTACCAGACTTCGAAAGCGCGCGGATAGCCGGGCGAACCGTGCCGGCGCATGGCGGCGACCACGCGCTCCGGCAGATCGTCGTCCCTGGCGGACACGCTCTTCGGCAATGATTGCGGCAGCTCGCTCATCGACAGCGCCCGATTGAACGAAAGCCGGCTTCGGCCTCGCGGCCGCCGGCTTCGATCCCGTGAATCGAAGCGGGACATCCTGTCCGTCGTGACGGCGGCATGCGCCCGTTGTCGTGGCCGCGCCCCCGCTTGCGAGGAGGATCGGCGACCACGAACCGACTCTAGGGCAGCGGCGTTAAGATCGGGTTGATGCGGCGCCGATCAGCCGACGCGCACGGGCCGCATCAGGAACGCGGGAACATGGTCGCCGAGGCCCTTGACGCCGGGGCCGTCGTCATCGTCGCGACGGCGCGGCTCGGCGGCGCGTTCCGGCCGCGCCGCGCGCGGCGGCTGGCTGCGCTCCGGCCGGGCGGCCCGCTCCGGCGCGGCGGGCGCCGTCCCGCC
>JAKFWE010000376.1 GCA_021732895.1 Allobosea sp.
GGCCTGTTCTCGGCCCCGCGCGTGCGCTGGACCTTCAGGACCTTCGGCGCGGCCGATGTCGTGATCCTCGACGGCGGCTTCCCGAAATGGCGGGCCGAGGGCCGACCGGTCGAGGACGGTCCGCCGCGCGCCCGCGCCGCGCGCAGCTTCACCGCGCGGCTCGACCATTCGGCGGTGGCGGACGCCGGCGATGTCGAGAAAGCGCTTGCCGGCGCCGCCGTGCAGGTGGTCGACGCCCGGCCCGGCGACCGTTTTCGCGGCGAGGCGCCGGAGCCGCGCGCCGGCGTCCGCTCCGGCCACATGCCCGGCTCGCTCAACCTGCCCTTCCCCGCGATCATGCAGGACGGCCGGCTGAAGGACGCGGATGCGATCGCCGCCGCCTTCGTCGAGGCCGGCGTCGATCTCGACAGGCCGATGATCACCAGTTGCGGCTCGGGCGTCTCGGCCGCGATCCTCTCGGCGGCGCTCGAGACGATCGGCAGGCCGGCGCGGTCGATCTATGACGGCTCCTGGGCGGAATGGGGCGCGAGCGAGCGCCCCCTCGCCACCGGCCCGGCGAAGAAGGGCTGACGGATGGGCGACGGCGATTTCCCGCACGATCATCCGCACGATCATGACGACGCGCCGCGCTGGAAGCACGACGGCGTGCGGGTCGTCACCGGCGACAGGCTCGACCCCAACACGGCGCAGACGCCGGGCATGTTCCGGCAGGCGGCGATCAACCACGCCCGCGTCGGCGCACAGAAGATCTGGGCCGGCACGGTCTCGATCCAGCCCGACGCCAGGACCGGCGTGCACCATCACGGCGCGCTCGAAAGCGTGATCTATGTCGTGCGCGGCCGGGCGCGGATGCGCTGGGGAGAGAAGCTCGAATTCGTCGCCGAGGCGGGTCCCGGCGACTTCATCTACGTGCCGCCTTATGTGCCGCATCAGGAGATCAACGCCAGCCCGTCCGAGCCGCTGGAATGCGTGCTGGTGCGCTCCGACAACGAGGCGGTGGTCGTCAACATCACCGATGTCGAGCCGGTGGAGGCTCCCGAGGCGGTCTACTGGGTCGATCCGATCCACAAGCATCCCGCCGGCTGAGCACGGCGGCCATCATCGGGAAGCCCGGCCGACGCCCCTTGACCTTCCCATGACGGGAAGCCCCACCTATCTCGCCATCAGCGTTTGGAGAAGCCCGATGACGATGGCGGCGGCGAGAGATGCGTCAGAGGCGATCACGGCGATCGAGATGCCGGTCGGCGGCATGAGCTGCGCTGCCTGCGTCGGCCGGGTCGAGCGCGCCGTCACGGCGGTTCCCGGCGTCGCCTCGGCCGCCGCCAATCTCGCCACCGGGCGGCTGCGCGTGGCGTTGTCCGGGAGCATGGCCAGGCCGGCCGCGATCGCCGAGGCGATCCGCGAGGCCGGCTACGAAGCCGGCGAGCGCGTCGTCGAACTCGCCGTTTCGGGCATGAGCTGCGCCTCCTGCGTCGGCCGGGTCGAGCGGGCCCTCGCGGCGGTTCCCGGCGTGACGCGGGCACAGGTCAATCTGGCGACGGAGCGCGCGACCGTTCATGCGCTCGACGCAGGCGGCGACCTCACGGCGCGCCTTGTCGCCGCCGTGGCCGCGGCCGGATACCAGGCTGCGGCCGGGCGCCGCGAAGGTCGTCCGGGCGAAGAGGCGCAGGCGGCGCGCGCGGCCGAGGAAGCCGGGCTGGCGCGGGCCTTCGCGGTCGCCGCCGCAGCCACGCTGCCGCTGGTCGTCATCGAGATGGGCGGCCATCTCCGGCCCGACCTGCACCATCGGCTGGCGGATTTCGTCGGCGCGACGCCGCTGTCCCTGCTGTCCTTCGGCCTCGCCAGCCTCGTGATCTTCGGCCCCGGCCGGCGCTTTCTCGCCAAAGGCTGGCCAGCGCTGCGGCGCGGCGCGCCGGACATGAATTCGCTGGTCATGCTCGGGGCCGGCGCGGCCTGGCTCTATTCGACGCTCAGCCTGTTCGCGCCCGGCCTGCTGCCCGAGGGCGCGCGCGTCACCTATTTCGAGACCGGCGCCGTGATCGTGACGCTGATCCTGGCCGGCCGCTGGTTCGAGAGCCGGGCGCGCGGGCGCACCGGCGCCGCCATCGCCCGGCTGATCGCCCTTCAGCCGAAGACCGCCCGCATCCTGCGCGACGGCGTCGCGCAGGATGTCTCCGTCGAGAGCGTCGCGCCCGGCGACATCGTGGTCGTGGCGCCGGGCGAGCGCATCGCCGTCGATGGCGAGGTCGTCGAGGGCGCCTCTCATATCGACGAGGCGATGATCACCGGCGAGCCGGAGCCGGCGCCGAAAAAGCCGGGCGCGATGGTCACCGGCGGGACGGTCAACGGCACGGGCAGCTTCCGTTTCGTGGCGCGCAAGGTCGGGGCCGACATGCTGCTGGCGCAGATCGTGCGCAGCGTCGAGATGGCGCAGGGCTCGAAACTGCCGATCCAGGCGCTGGTCGACAGGATCACGCTGTGGTTCGTGCCGGCGGTGATGGCGCTGGCGCTCGCGACCTTCGCGTTGTGGCTGGCGCTCGGGCCGAGCCCCGCCCTGTCTTTCGCGCTGGTCAACGCGGTTGCGGTGCTGATCATCGCCTGCCCCTGCGCGATGGGGCTGGCGACTCCGACCTCGATCCTGGTCGCGACCGGCAAGGGCGCGGAATCCGGCGTGCTGTTCCGGCGCGGCGAGGCGCTGCAGGCCTTGCGCGAGGCGCAGGTCGTGGCGCTCGACAAGACCGGCACGCTGACGCGCGGCAAACCGGAGCTCACAAACTTCACCGTCGCGCCGGGCTTCGTGGAGGACGCCACCCTGGCGCTGGTCGCCGCCGTCGAGGCGCGCTCGGAACATCCGGTGGCGGGGGCGATCGTCGCGGCCGCGCGCAAGCGGGGGCTGGCGCTGGCCGAGGCGGAAGACTTCGCCGCCGAGCCGGGCTTCGGCGTGTCCGCCACGGTCGGGGGCCGCGCCGTGCAGATCGGTTCCGACCGGCTGATGGCGCGTCAGAGCCTCGACCTCGCGGCTTTCGCCGACGAAGCCGCCTCGCTGGCCGATGCCGGCAGGACGCCGCTCTACGCGGCGATCGACGGCCGGCTGGCGGCGGTCATCGCCGTCGCCGACGAGATCAAGGAGACGACCCCGGCCGCCATCGCCGCCCTGCGCGCGCTGGGCCTGCGCATCGTGATGATCACCGGCGACAACCGGCGCACGGCGGACGCGATCGCGGCGCGGCTCGGCATCGCCGAGGTCATCGCCGAGACGCCGCCGACCGGCAAGGCCGAGGCCGTGCGCGGGCTTCAGGCGGGCGGCGTCCGCGTCGCCTTCGTCGGCGACGGCATCAACGACGCCCCGGCGCTGGCGCAGGCCGATATCGGGGTCGCCATCGGCACGGGGGCGGACATCGCGGTGGAAAGCGCCGATGTCGTGCTGATGTCGGGCGATCTCGCGGGCGTGCCGCGCGCCATCGCGCTTTCGCGCGCGACGATGAGCAACATCCGCCAGAACCTGGCCTGGGCCTTCGGCTACAACATCGTGCTGATCCCGGTGGCGGCCGGCGCGCTCTATCCGGCGTTCGGCATCCTGCTGTCGCCGATGGCGGCCGGGCTCGCCATGGCGCTGTCGAGCGTCAGCGTGCTCGCCAACGCCCTGCGGCTGCGCCGGTTTCGCGCTCCCGACATCGTCGAGGCGGCGCCTTGACCATCGGCGAGGCGGCGGCCTCCGGCGTCAGCGCGGCCGGTGCGCGATGGCCGCCCGCAGCAGCAGGAACAGCACGACCGCGTTGAGCAGATGCCAAAGCCAATGCGTCCCGATCGGCAGGCTGGCGCAAAGCGGCTGGTCGAGCGAGCGCAGGGTCAGCGAAGCGGCGAAGATCAGGCCTGCGGCCGCCAGCGCCGCCGCCGTGCGCGCCGCCCGCTCCTGCCGCCGCACCGCGAGCGCGACGCCGAACAAGGCGAGGGCGAAGGCCGCATAGCCGGCGGAGCCCCGCGCGCCGGCCGGCAAGAGCGGCGCGAGACCGGCCGAGAGCGCGACGGATGCGGCGAGAAGGGCGAGCACGCCCGCGACGGCGGCCGCGGCGCCGAAGCCGAGGAAACGCCGGAGCGCCAGCCCGAAATACCCGAATGCGAAGAGCTGGATCGGCACGACGTCGGCCAGCAGCGTCCAGCGCTGGGGAATGGTGTGGAACAGGAACGAGCCCACGCCGATGGCGAAGACGAGGCCGCTCAGCAGCGTCGCGGGAACGTCCCTGCGCCCATCGCGGACCAGCAGCAGGACGCCGGCGACCGCCGCGACGATGAAGGCCGCATTCGTCACCGCGTTCAGCGGCTCGGCCCAGACGGCGTCGCCGACGCGCTCGCAATAGCCGAATCGCGCGGCGGGTTCAGGCTGCATGGCGGACCCTCCCGAACCCGCTCTGCCCGGGCATCAAGACGGTTTGACGACGGCGTCGCGCGATGAGCCGGCGCCGTCGCGCTCCCGGAACAGCGCCGCCATGAGGCGTCCGGCGATCAGCAGGGCCAGTCGGTTCAGGGCCGCCAGCGGCCTCGCGAGCAGCCGCAGCGCCAGCAGATGCACGCCGATGACCGCGACGAGCAGCAGCGGGTAGACCCAGAGTTCGGGTTCCGCAGGCGCGAAGCGCCCGATCCGGGGCTGCAAGAACACCAGCACGAAGCCGTTGATGACGAGCAGATCGAGCGAGCGGGTCCCGATCCGCCCGAGCAGCCTGGCGATTCGCAAAGGCGCCAGCGCCGGCAGCAGCAGCGCCCGTGCGAACGCCATCGCCACGGCGCAGCCGAGCAGAGCGGTCACGAAGAACAGCGGTGGGAAGCCGATCTGGCCGATATGCAGCCAAACCGCCGTGTCCCCCGTCAGGGCCGGGTGCGGACAGGACGCCAGGAGATCGAAGGCGCAGCCGCGGTTGGACAGGGCCAGCGCCGCCATGACCGGGGCGAGCAGGAGCGCGGGCCACCAGTCGAGGCGCTTCAGCGCGCCTGACAGCGCCAGGCCGACGCCGAAGAACACGATCCCGGGCGCCCAGGTCTTGAGCATGAAGGCCTGCGGCAAGACCGGCGTGAGCAGGCTGGCGACGGCGGCCGCCCCGAGCATGGCGAGGGCGAGGCGCCGCGGCAGGTAGGCAAACAGCGCAAAGGCAAGCAGCCTGACAATGGCGAGCGACACCAGGAACCAGACGACCAACGTCGAGAAATCCCTGGCCTTCAGCGTCGATTCCAGCGCGTAGACCGCCAGCTCGCCCGCCGCCTGACCATGACCCGACGCGGTTTCGGCCGTCATCACAAGCAGGCCGAGGCCATGGACCAGATAGGCCAGAATGACGAGATACAGAGAGGTCCTGAGGGCGCTGCGCCAGCCGCGCTCCGGCAGCCGCGCCGCGCCCGCCCCCGAAATCAGAAAGAAAAGCGGCATCGCGAAGGCGGCCAGCACCTTGTACTGCACGAACGCCGCCTCCGCGACGGCGGCGTCGGGCAGGTCGAGGAAGAAGACCTCGAGGGCGTGGCCGTAGAGCACCACGACCATCGCCAGCCCGCGCGCGACATCTAGCAGCGCCGGGACCGGCGCGCCTCGCCCTGGATTCGGTTCGGCGGCGAGCTTGCCCATGCTTCGAAGCGCCACGTCCGGTCCCCCGCGGCGCTACGACCGCGCGAGCATTTGCCCTCAAACAAGGCCGCGGCAAAACCGAATCCTGGCATCGGCGTTAATTTGGCCGGGCCCGGCGCGTCGGGGACATGCTGCCGCAGTGCAACATCGCCCAGCAATCGGGCGGGCGGGATCGCGATCTATCGCACGCGCCGCTCTCTGCTCATAGAACAGGCAATTCTGGTGTCGCAACCCTGAAATCGGGCGCTCCTGACGCATGGCCATGTAATGAAATTAACTTTTTCAGGACATCACATGCATTGTATGCATATCGGAATTGATCACGGGCCTCTGTGAGGGCTGTCGCGGCTCACATATATGCAGCGCACAACGAATTCATCGCTGTCGGGGCCACCCCCCTGCACCAGGAAAGAAAATCCCATGTTCGTCACCATGATCGCCGCCCGGATCCGCGCCTATCTGCGCTATCGCGAGACCGTCCGTGAATTGTCGCGGCTCACCGATCGCGAGCTCGACGATCTCGGCCTGTCGCGCTCGGAAATCCCCTTCGTCGCGCGCAGCCACGCCGCCATCTGAGAAGTTCCGGCCGCCAGCGCCCGGATCAACCCCATCTCCCGGCCAGCGCCCTCCCCGCTGAGCCGGTCGTAGAGCGAATGCCCGCCGCGAGGCGGGCATTTTGCGTTTCGCCACCTGATCACCCGCGTTCTGCTTGACGTTCGGCCACGGCGGCGACACATCGCTGCCATGACGCCCCAACCCATCCACATCATCGGCGGCGGCCTCGCCGGTTCGGAGGCCGCCTGGCAGGCCGCGCAGGCCGGCGTGCCCGTCGTGCTCCACGAGATGCGGCCCGTGCGCGGCACCGCTGCGCACAAGACGGATGGCCTGGCCGAACTGGTCTGCTCCAACTCCTTCCGCTCCGATGATTCGGCCGGCAACGCCGTCGGCCAGTTGCACTGGGAGATGCGCGCGCTCGGCTCGCTGATCATGGCGACGGGCGACGCTCATCAGGTCCCGGCCGGCGGCGCGCTGGCGGTCGATCGCGACGGCTTTTCGCAGGGCGTCACCGCCGCGCTGGAGGCCCACCCGCTGGTGACGATCGAGCGCTCCGAGATCGCCGGCCTGCCGCCGGCCGCCTGGGACAGCGTCATCGTCGCCACCGGCCCGCTCACCTCCCCGGCGCTGGCGCAGGGCCTCCAGTCGCTGACCGGCGAGGATGCGCTCGCCTTCTTCGACGCCATCGCGCCGATCGTGCATTTCGAATCGGTGGACATGGAGATCGCCTGGTTCCAGTCGCGCTACGACAAGCCCGGCCCCGGCGGCACGGGGGCCGACTACATCAACTGCCCGCTCGACCGTGACCAATACGAGGCTTTCGTCGATGCGCTGCTCGCCGCCGAAAAGACCGCGTTCAAGGAATGGGAGGGCACGCCCTATTTCGACGGCTGCCTGCCGATCGAGGTGATGGCGGAGCGCGGCCGCGAGACGCTGCGCTGGGGGCCGATGAAGCCGGTCGGCCTGACCAACCGGCACAACCCCACGGTCAAGGCCCATGCCGTGGTCCAGCTCCGGCAGGACAATGCGCTCGGCACGCTGTTCAACATGTCGGGTTTCCAGACCAAGCTGAAATACGCGGAGCAGGCGGCGATCTTCCGGATGATTCCCGGCCTCCGGAACGCCGAATTCGCCCGGCTCGGCGGCATCCACCGCAACACCTATCTCAACTCGCCGAAGCTGCTCGACGCACGCCTGCGCCTGAAGGCCGATCCGCGCCTGCGTTTCGCCGGCCAGATCACCGGCTGCGAGGGCTATGTCGAGAGCGCCGCCATCGGCCTGCTGGCCGGGCGGCTGGCCGCTGCCGAGCGCCTTGGACGGGAGCTCGACCTGCCGCCGGCGACGACGGCGCTCGGCGCGCTGGTGAACCACATCACCGGCGGGCATATCGAGACGATCGACGAGGGGCCGCGCTCTTTCCAGCCGATGAATGTCAATTTCGGGCTGTTCCCGCCGATCGAGAGCCAGGCGACGCATGGCCCCGACGGCAAGAAGCTGAAAGGTCCGGCGAAGAGCGTGGCGCGCAAGCACGCGCTGACGGCGCGGGCGAAAGTCGAGATGGAGGCGTGGGCTATCTGAAAACGGCCGCTCATCATCCTCTTGCCGAGCATGACTTACTGTTTCATGGTAAGGGATTGACGGGAGATGCCGCAGATGGCGATCGAGGTCGAGCGGGTAAGAAAGCTAACAGCCATCGTTGGCGGAACGCTAGCAATGGCGGTCGCTCTTGTATCAAATATTGAAACCCTCGCTCCACTTTTGTTGGGAAATATAATTATTGTCAGCTTGATATTATGTATCATCGCCAACATTGCGATCTGGCCCAGAAAAGGCGCACGTCCAATGTCGCTAGTTCCGCAGAAGAGAATTTCTACTATTCAATTGTATAAGACTGTCATTGTCGTCAATTTTCTTTCAATAATTGCTATATCGTATCTTCTTTATGAATTTCACTATCGCAAAAATCCAGGCAATTTGTATCATAAGCGTCCATCAATTAGTTTTCTATCAACAGCTCTTGCTCAGGCAACCAACTTGCCTGTTATCGATACTTTTCGAATAGCTGAAAAATACACAACATTTTCTGAATCTCGAGATCAGATCGATATGTCAGAAGGGGCCGAGTCAGGAAGAAAGATTAAACGAAATTTTGGAATGTCAGATGAATTCTTCAACCGCGATAAAGAAAGACAGTGCATGGATGGAGTATTACGGCGCTTTTCGGATGCAGTAGATGGCACTGTCAGAACAGCGAAAGCCCTCAGAATATTCTTAACTAGTAACGGAAAATCGAGACTAGTAAATTACATTAATACAAGTATAAATGCAGAATTTGTTGGTAAAAGACCAGATATTGCTTCTCAGTTTATTCCAACTGATTCGGAATGGAAAGAACTTCGCAAATCAAGCGATACCGAAACATATGAGACAATACTAAATTGGGTAAAATACTGCGTTGGAATACCGTATCCAGTTTTTGACTTCGTAATTGAAAATAAAAATGACAAAAATCCGATCTCTGTCACTGCTATTGAGTACCACGTCATAGATATCGGCGGCTATAAAGCCGTCGAAAATGGAACTCTCGCACCACTTTCGACGATAACCCATGAAATTAATTACGAAAAAGGAATTCAAAGGCGTGAAATAGATCCTTTTGTTATTGGCCCGAATTCATTTAGTAGGTTTCTTCTTCAGATATTTAATGGATCCGATCGCTTAGGAATGAGCTGGAGAATGAAGATTAGACTCATTACGAACGTTGGATCTGTCGATACTGAAGAATTCCAACTGTTTATGTCTGGTAGCGAAACATGGTCCAAGGGGATCAAATAGCTCGTGTTCTTTCTCAGATCCGCGCCGCGCGCCACATCGCCCATTGCCGCCGCCAGGCCGGCAGCGTGATGATCGTGCGGTAGGGGTCGTAGCCCGGCCGTTCCATGCGCTTCAGGCAGGGCTCGACCAGCGCCACGGGCAGGAAGGCGGGCGTCAGCGCCGGCGGCGTCGTCTCGCGCAGGTCGCGCAGCTTCTTCAGGTGCTTGCGGGCGATGTCGCGCAGCTCGCGCAGCGAATGATGCAGTCCCGGCCCGCCGCGTCCGCGCACGATGTCGTCGCGCGTCACGCCGTTGCGGCCGAGGATGTCGGCCGGGAGGTAGACCTGGCCCGCCGCCGCGTGCCAGGGAAAGGCGCGCATCAGGCCGCACAGCGCATAGGCGACGCCGGCATGGCCGCAGGCCGCCGCGCCGCCGGGATCGCGGCCATTGGCGAGGACGATCGAGGCCAGACGGATCAGCGCGCTCGAGGTTTCGCCGGCATAGCCCTCGAGATCGCGCAGCGACGGCATCGGATCGTCGTAGAGATCGAAGATACGGGCCTCGATCAGGCCGGTCAGCGGGGCGATCGGCAGGCGAAAGCGCGCCACCGTATCGAGCAGCGCTGCCGCGACCGGATGCGCCTGGCCGGCCTCCCGGGC
>JAKFWE010000231.1 GCA_021732895.1 Allobosea sp.
CTCGCCGGATTTCTGACGCTCGGTCTGCAACCCTTTTGCCAGCAACTAGTCAACGTGGTCGAGTTCGGCGGCACCGAGATCGCTGCCGGCCGGCTGATGAATCTGGGCCCCGAGGACGCGCTGATCGCGATCTCCTTCCCCCGCTACGCCACCGACGCCGTGCATCTGACGCGCTATGCCGCCGACCGCAGGGCGGCCATCGTGGCGCTGACCGACTCGGCCGCATCGCCGCTCGCGCCCCTGGCCGGCGAAGTCCTGATCGCCCGCAGCACCCATCCCGTGCTGTCGTCGAGCAATGTCGCGGCGCTGCTGGTGATCGAGGCGCTGGTCACCGCGCTGATGGTCTCGAACGCCGACAATGTCGCCAAGGCGGCGCAGCTCACCGACGCCATTTCGACCTATCTGGTCTCGCAGACCTCCCGCGGGCGCTGATGCGCGGCGGCCGGCCCTGCGCCCGCGCGCAGCAGCATCCCGAACAGATCGCGCGGCTCGTCGGGATCGGCCAGCAGATCGAGTTCATCGTATTCGCCGGTGCGGGCGGCCTCGTCCGCGAGCCATCGCAGCGCCGAGAAATCCTCGATCGCGAAGCCCACCGAATCGAACAGGGTGATCTGCCTTCCGTCGCGCCGTCCCTCAGCCTGTCCCGCCACGACCCGCCAGAGTTCGGTAACCGGGTGGTCGGGGGCGAGCTGCTGAATCTCGCCCTCGATGCGCGTCTGGGGCGGGTATTCGACGAAGATGTCGCTGCGCCTCAGCACGTCGGCGTGAAGTTCGGTCTTGCCGGGGCAATCGCCGCCCACCGCGTTGATGTGGACGCCGGCGCCGACCATGTTGTCGGTCAGGATCGTGGCGTTCGCCTTGTCGGCGGTCGCCGTCGTGACGATCTGCGCCCCGAGCACCGCGGCCTCGGCCGAGCCGCAGATGGCGATGTCGAACCCGAACCCGGCGAGGTTGCGCGCGCAGCGCGCGCTGGCCTCGGGGTCGATGTCGTAGAGCCGCAGATTGCCGACGCCGAGCACGGCCTTGAAGGCGAGCGCCTGGAACTCCGACTGCGCGCCGTTGCCGATCAGGGCCATGGTCCGGGCGCCGCGCGGGGCCAGATGCCGGGCCGCCATGGCCGAGGTGGCGGCGGTGCGCAGCGCGGTCAGGATCGTCATTTCGCTGAAGAGCAGCGGATAGCCCGTCGCCACATCTGACAGCACGCCGAAGGCGGTCACGGTCTGCCGTCCGTCGCGCGTGTTGCCGGGGTGGCCGTTGACGTATTTGAAGGCGTAGTGTCGCCCGTCGCTGGTCGGCATCAACTCGATGACTCCGTCATGGCTGTGCGAGGCGACCCGCGCCGTCTTGTCGAACTGCTCCCACCGTCGGAAATCGGCTTCGATGCAGGCGGCGAGATCGGTGAGCACGCGTGCCACGCCGCGCTTGCCGACGATGCGCATCATCCGCTCGACGCTGACGAACCGGACGAGATTGAGCTTGCGGTCCATGGTCAGAAGCTCCTGGTCGGGCGGTCGAGCACGCTGCGGCCCATAAGGCTCGCCGTCAGATCGACCATCAGCCGCGCCGTGCGGCCGCGCTCGTCGAGGAACGGGTTGAGCTCGACGAGATCGAGGCTCGTGACGCGGCCGCTGTCATGGAGCATCTCCATGATCAGATGCGCCTCGCGGAAGGTCGCTCCGCCCGGCACGGTGGTGCCGACGCCCGGCGCGATGTCGGGATCGAGGAAATCGACGTCGAGACTGACATGCAGGACGCCATCCTGCGCCTCGACCTCGTCGAGGAAGCCTCGCAGCAGCACGGCGACGCCGTTCTCGTCGATGGCGCGCATGTCGTGGACGCGGACGCCGCTCTCGGCCAGCACCCGCCGCTCCGCCGGATCGACGCTGCGCAGCCCCATCATGCAGACGCGCGCCGGATCGAGCGCGGCCGCCAGCGGCGGGAACGCGCCGGAAAAGCCCGGCAAGCCGAGCGCATAGCCCATCGGCACGCCGTGGAGATGTCCGCTTTCGGTCGTCTCCAGCGTGTGGAGGTCGGGATGGGCGTCGAGCCAGAGCACGAAGAGCTTGCGGCCGTTCTCCTTGGCGCGGCGGGCGTGGCCGGCCAGCGTGCCGGCCGCCAGGCTGTGATCGCCGCCGAGCACGATGGTCAGGCCCTGCGCGCTCGCCTCGTAGACCGCCTGCGACAGCGCCTCCGTCCAGGCCACGATCTCGGGCAGGGCCTGGATCGCGGGATTGGCATGGGTGACGTCCCGCGCCGGGGCCGGAACGATGTTGCCGTGGTCGATCACGCCATGGCCGAGCGATTGCAGCGCCGGCCCGATCCCGGCGGCGCGGAACGCGCTCGGCCCCATTTCGCAGCCGAGCCGCCCGGCGCCGTCCTGCACCGGTGCGCCGAGAAGATTGCATATGGTCTGTTTCATCCGCTGCCTCCCGAGATCGACCTCTAGAGGACGGCGTCGGCGGGCTGAAGCCACCAGATTGGCACGAATGGCAAGCTCTTCTATCACTATGGTCGACTGATTTGAGCAATTGGAAAAACGCGCCATGGACGCCCTCGACCGCCGCCTGATCACGCTGCTGCGCCATGACGGCCGACGGGGCGTGTCGGATCTCGCGCTCGCGCTGGGCGTATCGCGCGCCACGGTGAGGGCGCGCATGGAGCGGCTGGAGAAGGCGGGCGAGATCGTCGGCTACACGGTGATCCTGCGGGCCGACGCGGTGTCGGCCCCCGTGCGGGGCATCACGCTGATCGAGGTGGAAGGGCGCGCCAAGGATCGCGTCGTGGCGTCCCTGACGGGTTTCGCCGAGGTCACCGCGATCCACACCACCAGCGGCAAATGGGATCTCGTCGCCGAACTCGGCGCCGACGGCCTGACCGCGCTCGACGACGTCCTGACCCGGATGCGTCTGATCCCCGGCATCGCCGCATCGGAAACCCATCTGCTGCTGGCGACGCCGCGCAGCAGCCGGGCGGGGCTCGGGCCGCGCGAACCGGCTTGAAGTCAGCAGAGGCGCGGCCGCGATCGCGAGCCAGGTGGCGTGAGACGGGCGACCCGAGTTCGTCGTCGCCAAGATCGGTGGAGGTCCCCTCCCGTACCAGCCGCTCAACCCACTGGGGCCGAACTCCTGGTGACTGCCGCACCGCCAAAAAAGATGGCGGGCCATCTGGTCAGCGCGACGATCGATCAACGATCTCATGGTCGAGGATGATCCGGCGCGGCGCGGTCCCTTCGATCATGCGGACGACCGCATCGCCATAAGCCTGGTAAGGGATGCGCACGGATGACAGCCAGGGCGCAACCCAGGGGTTGAGAGGATTGTCGTCGAACCCCAGGAGCCGTGGCATCGCGCCGGGAGCCAGCCCCGCCTCGACCAGTCCGCGATGGGCGCCGAAGGCAATCATGTCGCTGGCGCAGATGATGCCGGCCGGCAGGGTATTGCCCGCGAGCAGGGCGGCCGCCGCACGGTGGCCTATTTCCAGATGCTCGGCTCCGGCGCTGGTCAAAAAGCGCTCGGGCGAGAGAGCCGCGCCGGCTGCCGCGAAGGCCGCGCCGATGCCGCCGAGCCGGTCGACCGTGGCCGACGAACCGAGATGGCCATGGACTACCACGATGTCCGTGAGGCCGCGCGCGAGGAAGAAGCCGGCCGCATCCTGTCCGGCCTTGGCATTGTCGATGCCGATGAAAGGCTCGCCGTCATCGTCCGGACAGCGCCGGTTGACAAAGATCAGCGGCTCGCCGGCGTCGCGCATCGCCGCGAGACCGGGGCTCGCCACCGCGCCGAGCAGCACCGTCGCGCGCACCAGATGGGAGCGCATCTCAAGCAGATATTCGTCCTGCAATTCGGCCCGGTCATGGCTGTCGCACAGCGCCAGCACGAGACCGCGCTCGCGCAGCGCGACCTCGACCGAGGCCGCGATCGCCGTCATCGCCGGGTTGGCGAGATTTGCCGCGATCACCGCCACCAGCCGGCTCTGCCGCTGGCGCAGCGAGCGGCCGGCACTGCTGGGCCGGTAGCCGAGTTCGGTGATCGCCGCCCTGACACGCGCCACCGTCTCCGGCGAGGCCATGTTGGCGACGCCGTTGACCACGCGCGAGACGGTCGCGATCGACACCTGCGCGCGCGCCGCCACCGCGCGGATCGATACGCCGCGCTCGGTCACTCTTCCATCGCGAACGGATTTCTCAGGCTTTCTGGACACTTGCGCCTCTTTTCATCCGCCTGTCGCAGGCCCCTTGATGTGTTGATCGGATTGGTCTTATGATTAGTCAACGAAAACGTTTACGTAATCGATCAACGATTGCGGATCTTGGGAGGATCGACCATGCGACTGGCCAAGTGTCTCGGCGGCGTCGTTGCCGCCATGCTGATCTCCGCGCCGCTGAAGGCACAGGAGCTGACGATCTGGCATGATCTCGGCGAGAACGGGATCAAGTGGTTCCAGGCCGCCGGGGCGGAATTCGCCAAGGGCAAGCCGGGCGTCACCGTGCGCTCGCTGTCCTACCCGACCGACCAGTGGTTCGGCCGCGTCATCGGCGCGCTCAACACGAACACCGCGCCGGACCTGATCTTCAACAATTACGAGCGCGTCATCCGCATCGAGACCCAGACCGCCAAGGTCATGGACCTGAAATCGGTGCTCGCGGACGTCGCGGACAGGAGCTTCCTGGCCGAGGACGACCTCAAGGTCGCGACCTATAAAGGCAAGATGATCATCCTGCCGGCCCAGCGCGTGCAGATGGCGCTCGGCGTGCGCAAGAGCTGGCTCGACAAGACCGGCGAGAAATTCCCCGAGACCTGGGACGACGCCAAGCGGATCGCGACGAAGTTCCGCGACGCCGACCCCGATGGAAACGGCCGCGCCGACACCTTCGGCTTCGCGCTTCAGGCCGCCAAGCCGCGCGACCTGATCCATATGCTCGATCTCTTCACCTTCGGCTCGGGCCTGCGCCACACGCTGATCGATCCGGACGGCAAGATCACCATCGACCAGCCCAAGCACGCGCAGGTGCTGGAGGAGTTCCTCAAGACCTATTCGTCCTACAAGTTCGTCGCGCCCGACACGATCAACCACTCCTTCAACGAGATGTACCAGGTCATCGAGGGCGGCCGCGCCGGCATGTTCCGCGTCGGCGACTGGAACGTGCGCAAATGGGACGGCGCGAATGTACTCAACGGCGATTTCGTCTCCGGACCCTGGCCCCGCTTCAGCGAGGGCGAGAAGAACGCTGTGGTGATCGGCGGCATGCGCGGCGTCGCCGTGCCCGAGAACGCGCCAAACAAGGCGCTCGCCGTCGAGTTCGCGAAATTCCTGCTCGGCAAGCAGGCTCAGCAGGCCTCGCTGGAGACGGTCGGCGCGGGCGTTCGCAAGGATCTCGACGTCTCCAGGCTCTCCGAGCGCCAGCAGTATTTCGCCAAGGCGGAGGCGCGGCTCGTCGCCTACGATTTCCCCGAGTCGATCCACGCCTTCTATCCGGAGCTGGAAGCAGCCTTCCACCGCAAGCTGCTCGGCGGGCTCGCCAATCCGCCGGCCGACTGGAAGCCCTTCATCACTGATACGGCCAAGGAAATGCGCGAGCTCGCGGCCAAGCTCGCCAAGGGGTGAGCGCCAGCCGCTCGCCGCACGGAAACACCGCCGTCATCCCGGGCGCAGCGAAGCGGAGAGCCGGGATCCATTCCGGAACGGTTCAGGAATGGATCCCGGATCGGCGCGGCTCCGCCGCTTGTCCGGGATGACCGCGTTCGTTTGGCAAACAGTCAGCATCTGACAAACCGGCAATCCGGATTCCGCCATGACCAGCGCCACCCTCCCATTGCCGCGCGAACGCAGCGGCTTCGGCCTGCGCCTGGGGCAGGCCTGGGAGCACCGCGTCTTCTATCTCTTCGTCGCGCCCTTCGCGGCGCTGACGATCCTGTTCGGCATCTGGCCGATCCTGCTCTCGATCCAGGTTTCGTTCACGGCGTCCGCCAGCGCGCTCAAGCCCGACCCCGTCTATGTCGGTCTCGCCAATTACGCAGCCGTGCTGGCCGACCCGGTCTTCCTCGCCTCGCTGGCGCGCACGCTGCTCTACACGGCGCTGTCGGTGGTCGCGAATCTCGCCTTCGCGCTCGGCTTCGCGACGCTGCTCGATTCGACCCTGCTGAGGCGCGGCAACCTGTTCTTCCGGCTCGCCATCTTCCTGCCGGTGGTGACGCCGGACGTCGCCGGCTATGTCGTCTGGCGCTGGCTCTACGACCGCTCCTTCGGGGCGATCAACGCCGGGCTCGATCTCGTCGGCCTGCCGGCCTTCGGGGGCCTGTCGAACCCGAACACGGCCATGCTCGCGGTGCTGATCGCCGAGCTCTGGCACCATGCCGGCTTCTACGTGATCATCTTTCTCGCCAATCTCTCGATCCGCGACAAGGCGCTGGAGGAGGCCGCCCATATCGACGGCGCGACCACCTGGCAGCGCTGGCGCTATGTGATCCTGCCGCAGCTCAGGCCAGCGCTGTTGATCAACACGGTCTACGCGCTGATCCAGTTCCTGAAAACCTTCACCGTCGTGGTGGTGATGACCAAGGGCGGGCCGAGCGACCAGACCAATTTCGTCAGCTACTACGCCTATCAGCTCTTCGACCAGGGCCGCTATGGCGAGGCGACCGCGATGGCCTCGATCCTGTTCGCGATCGTCATCGCCATCTCGCTGACCGCCTTCAGGATCGGCGACCGGAGGGTCGGATGAAGGACACCGCCGCCCCCTCCGGCCAGCATTCGCCACTCGCCTACGCCGCCGCCTATGGCGTCGCCGGCTTCGTCAGCCTGCTCTTTCTCTACCCCTATTGGTGGATGCTGGTCTCGGCCTTCCGCACGACGCGGGAGATGCTGTCCTCGCCGCTCAGGCTCTGGCCCGAGCGCCTCGATCTCTCGATCCTGTCGGAGATCGCCAGCGTCAGTGGCGTCGAGCTCTGGCGCTACGCCGCCAATTCGGTCGCGATCACGGTCGCCTCGACATTGCTCGGCGTCACCGTCACCGCGCTCGGCGCCTATGCGCTGGTGCGCCGGCCGCGGCTTCCGGGGTTTTCGCTGCTGCGCTACGGCTTCCTCATCACCATCATGTATCCCTACATGCTGCTGGTGATCCCGGTCTATCTCGTCATGTTCAAGCTCGGCCTGCTCGGCTCTTATGCCGGCATCGTGCTGTTCCTGGCGCTGGGGCCGATCCAGTTCTTCCTGTTCGAGCAGTTCTTTCGGGCCATCCCGCCCGAGGTGATCGAGGCCGCGACGATCGACGGGGCGAGCGAGGCGCAGGTGCTGTTCAAGGTGGTGATGCCGATGGCCGCGCCGGTCGTCGCCACCGTCGCGATCATCACCTTCCTGCTCAACTGGGCGCAGTGGTTCCCGATCCTGGTGATCTCGCGCACGCCCGACACCTACACGCTGCCTGTGGCGCTGCTCTCGATGAACGGCGAACTCGGCGCGAATTTCCAGGGAATCATGGCTCTTTCGGTGATCACGACGCTGCCGGTGGCGGTGCTGTTCCTGATCGCCCAGAAGCGCGTGATGGAAGGCATGGCGGCGGGAGCGGTGAAGGGATGATTCAGGCAGGGCAAGTGCGGCGCGTGGCGGACGATCCGCTGGAGAGCTTCGCGCGGCGGATCGAGGACGCACGCCTCGGCACGCTGGCCTGGCTCGCCTCGATGCAGGCGGATGGCCAGCACCGCGGCGTAATGCGGATCAGCGCCCATCACGACGTCGCAGCCTGGCCCGGCATGCTGCTGCCCGGCAGCTATAACGGCGTCAACGCCGTGAGCCTGCTCGGCGGCCTCGACGGCTGGTCGCCGTCCGAACGCGCGGCGCTGATCGACTGGTTCGAGCGCGCGCGCCTGCCCGATGGCCGCTTCCGCATCGCCGGCATGCGCGACGCGGACGTCTTCAAGAAGCCCGATCCCGCCGAGACCTGGCGCTATATCGACTTCCACGTCACCAATTACACGCTGGGCGCGATCGAGGCGCTCGATCCTGCGCGCAGCGCCGAACTCGCCTTCGCAAAGCCACTGCTCGACCCGACCGAGCTAGGCTTCTGGCTGAGCCAGCGCGACCTGCGCGACCCCTGGCAGGAGGGCAACAACATCGTCAATCTCGGCGGCTTCTGGCTGCTGATGGCGCAGCACGGCGACGCGGCCTTGAAGGCGCGTGTGGCGACGGCGCTCGACCAGCTCTTCGCCTGGCACGACCGGCTGCAGGAGCCCTCGACCGGCTTCTGGGGCGTCGGCCAGCTTTCCGACCCGCTCAGGCTGCTGCACGCCTTCGCCGGTTCGATGCACAATTTCCATCTCTGGTACGCGACCGGGCGCACGCTGCCCTACCAGGAACGCGCGGTCGACTACTGCCTGACCCTGCCGCCGGTCATCGACAGCGCCTGCATCGACGTCGACGCGGTCGATGTGCTGGTCCACGGCCATGGCCTCATCGATCACCGCCGCCCCGAGATCGAGCGCTGGTGCCTGTCGATGCTGGAGGCTCTGCTCGACTTCCAGAATCCGGATGGCGGCTTCGCCGATATCCGCGAGGGCGTGCGGCGGCAGGATGGCTGGGTCCGGGGCTATGAGGAGCCCCACGGCCTGTCCAACACCTTCGCCACCTGGTTCCGCTGGATCGCGATCGCGATGATCGCCGACCTGCTCTGGCCCGGGCGCTGGCCCTGGCGGTTCCGACGCATGGTCGGCATCGGCTATCGGCGGGAGTCGCGGTGACGCAGATCGATGGCCCCGAACTCTTCGCCCATCGCCACGACGAAACCTGTTCCGCCATCTCTTGAGTCGGCTAATCGATTGCGGCGCCGCTGGTCCAGTCCGGCGGTCGAACGATGACGAGCCTTGACTGAACGTGGCGGACGACGCTGGACCTGTTCTACGAGAGCCTGCGTCAGAAATGGTATGCCAAGGACGATCTGCCGCCCTCGTAACCGCCGACTCCACGCGACGACGAGATCGAAGCCGGCGAACTCGCCTCCATACCGTCCTGTTGGAACGTCCTGAAGCCTGAATGGACTCACTTCGAGGGCGCTGCCTCATATACGCGCGAGCTCGACCGGGCGCCCGGCAGCGAAGGCGAGCGACAGCCTCCCTTCGGCATCTGCCTCCAACCGAAACGCGAGTTCGCGCCGACGCCGGCATCGGACCTTCGATGCCGCGCGGATGGGACCATCCCCGGCGGAAGGCTCCGGGCCTGGCCGCGCGCCATGCTGGCACATGGCTTGCTTGAGTTCACACCATACAGTCTCGACGACGATGCCGTCATCGTTTCGTTGCCCGTTACGCCTCGCCTTGGAGACCGTCAGTGCGGAGGATCTTCGATCTTGTCGTCAAAGGGGGCACGGTCGTCACCGCCAGCGACGTCATGAAGGCCGATATCGGGATCGCCGACGGCGTGGTGACGGCGATCGCCGCGTCGCTCGACGGCGCCACAGTCGTCGATGCGAGCGGCCTCCTCGTGCTTCCGGGCGGCGTCGACACCCATGTCCATCTCGAGCAGCCCTCCGCCGGCCCCGCGCAGATGTGCGACACCTTCGAAACGGGCACGGCTTCGGCCGCGGCCGGCGGCACCACGAC
>JAKFWE010000136.1 GCA_021732895.1 Allobosea sp.
ATCGCGATCAATGTTGAAGGCACACGCCATGTCATGCAGGCCGCGCTCGCCGTGGCCGCCGTCGCCCATCATCCGCCTGTCGCGAACATCTTCGGCCGTTCGCCCGGATCGCTGCTCACGGCCTCTCCTCGGCTCGCTGGATTGGCGGTTGCGATACACGCCGGGGAAATGCCCGGCAAGCCGACCGCGGTCACGTTTGCAGGATCGTCGCGCGAACCGGCCTCCGTCGCGGTTGCGGCCGGCCCGGTTCCGCGATAGCCCATCCGGCCGCAGCTTCGGACGATGCGGCGCCCCCGCGTCGCTGAACCATCGCGCTTGGTCTCGACCAGATGAACTTCAACACTGCCTTCGACCGCCTGAGCCGGATCTGCGTCGCTAGACCCTGGCGCGTCGCGACCGTCGCCATGCTGCTCTGCGCCGCCGCCATCGTCTGGACGGTCGGGCATTTCGCCATCAACACCGACACGGCGCGGCTGATCTCGGCGAAGGCCGACTGGCGGCAGGGCGAGATCGCCTTCGACGCGGCCTTTCCGGGCCGGACGGACCTGATCGTCGCCGTGATCGACGCCGCCGATCCCGAACAGGCCGACCGGGCGGTCGAGGCGCTCGACGCGAGGCTGCGCGAAACCGGCGCCTATCGCAGCGTGACCCGGCCCGATTCCGGAGCGTTCTTCGACAAATACGGGCTGCTGCTGCAGGACGAGCCGGATTTCCGCGCCACCATCTCCGGTCTCGTCCGGCAGCAGCCGTTCCTCTCGCTACTGGCCGCCGAGCCCAGTTTCGGCGGCGTGCTGGAGGCCATCGCGCTTGGGCTGCGCGGCGTCGCGAGCGGCGAAGCGAAACTCGGCGACTTGTCGAAGACGATGGACGCTCTCGCCGCGATCGTCGCGCGAAGCGCGACCGGGCCGGTCGCACCGTTGTCATGGCGCACGTTGCTGGCCGATCCCGCGCCAAGCCGCCTCGACCTTCGCCGCCTGCTGCTGGTCCAGCCGGTGCTCGATTTCTCGGCCCTCCAGCCGGGCGCCCGGGCGATCGACCTCCTGCGCGCCAGCGCCAGCGAGTTGGGCCTGACGCCGGAGAACGGCGTCACCGTCAGGCTGACGGGGACCGTGCCGCTGGCGGACGAGGAGTTCGCGACTGTGGCGGAGGGCGCCGCGCTGAACACTGCCGCGACGCTCGCCATGGTGTTCGGCCTGCTCTTCGCCGCGCTCGGCTCGTGGCGGCTGGTTCTGGCGGTGATGACGACGCTGCTGGCCGGGCTGGCGCTGACCACAGGTCTCGGCCTCGTGATGATCGGCGAGTTCAACCTGATCTCGGTCGCCTTCGCGGTGCTGTTCGTCGGTCTCGGCGTCGATTTCTCGATCCAGGTCGCGGTGCGCTATCGCGAGTTGCGCTTCTCGCAGCGGGGGCTCCGCGCCGCCGTCGGTCTGGCGACGCGCCAGATCAGGCGGCCGATCCTGCTCGCGGCCGCCTCTTCGGCGATCGGCTTCTTCGCCTTCCTGCCGACGTCGTTTCGCGGCGTCTCGGAGCTCGGATTGATCGCCGGCGTCGGCATGGCGATCGCCTTCATCGCCAGCATCACCTTGCTGCCGGCGCTGATCGTCCTGCTGGCGCCGCCGCCCGAAAGCGCGCCGGTGGCCTATTCCGGGCTGCGTGGGGCCGATCGGCTGATCGAGCGCCATCGCCGGGCGATCCTGGCCGTCACCGCGCTGGTCTTCGCCGCCGGCCTGCCGCTTCTGGCGCAGCTTCGGTTCGACTCGAACCCGATGAACCTGCGCGACGAACGCGTCGAGTCGGTCGCGACCTTTCTCGATCTCGGCCGCGACCCCGAAACCAACCCCGTGACGCTCGACGTCATCGCGCCCGACCAGGCCAGGGCGGAGGCGCTGGCGGAGCGCCTGCGCGCCTTGCCCGAGGTCGCGCGGGTCGTCGGGACAGCCACCTTCGTCCCGCGCGATCAGGAGGCGCGGCTGGCGGCGATCGACGATGCGGCGCTGCTGATGGACACGGTGCTGGAGCCGGTGACGGCCGTCCCGGCGAAAACGCCCGCGGAGCTCGCGATCCGGTTGCAGGCGCTGGCCGTGTCGCTGCGGCAGGGAGCCGAGCGGGCGGCCTCGGGCGACGCGGCGGCCGCGCGTTCGGCGGAGCGTTTGGCCGATGCGTTCGAGGCCCTGTCGGCGGCCGGCCCGGAGCGGATCATGCGCGTCGGGACGGCGCTGAGCGAGGGGTTGCCGACCCTGCTCGCGCGGCTGCGGACGGCCTTCTCCGCCCAGCCGTTGACGCGCGAGGATTTGCCCGCCGCCCTGCGCGAGGCCTGGGTCGCCGCCGATGGCCGCACCCGCCTCGAGATCTTCCCGCGCGGCGACGTCAGTGACGATGCGGTCATGCGCCGTTTCGCCGCCGCGGTGCGCGGGGTGGCGCCGGGCGCGACCGGCGTGCCGGTCACCATCATCGAATCGGGCAAGACCGTGGTCGGATCCTTCGTCACCGCCGCAGTCCTCGCGCTGGCCGGGATCGTCGTGCTGCTGCTCGTCGTCCTGCGCAGCATCCGCGATGTCCTCGTCACGCTCGTGCCGCTGGTCGTGGCTGTGATGATGTCGCTTCAGGCGGCGGTTCTGCTCGGCATCCAGCTCAATTTCGCCAACATCATCGCCCTGCCGCTGATGTGCGGCGTCAGCGTCGCCTACCACATCTATTTCGTCATGGCCTGGCGCGAGGGCCAGACCGACGTGCTGGCCTCGAGCCTGACGCGGGCGGTGCTGTTCAGCGCCCTGACGACGGCGGCGGCCTTCGGCAGCCTGTGGCTGTCCAGCCATCCCGGAACCGCCAGCATGGGCAAGCTGCTGACCGTGTCGCTGTTCTTCACCCTGCTGGCGGCGTTCGTCTTCGTGCCGGCCTTTCTCGGGCCGCCGCCAGACCCTCAGACGCCGAGGCAGTCGCCGTAGCCGCCGGTGCGGAGGTCGCCCGCCCGCAGGGCCGCGATCACGCGGGGATCGGTCAGGGCGCCGAACTCCTCCCGGTAGCGGTAGCCCGGCGCGCATCCGGCGAACGCGTCGCCCGTCGCCGGGTGCGTGTAGATCTCGCTGACGCCCGCAGGCAGCCGCTCGAGCAGCGCGGCGATGCGGGCCGCGCTCATCGCGCCCGACCATGCGAGGCCGAAGACCTGATCGGGAAAGGCGACGCCGGCCCGCCCGGCCTTGCGCCGCATCATCGCCGCGCCGAGGCGCAGCGGCTCGATCAGCGCGCGCCGCGACGACGGCTCGATCGCGGCGATCACGCGCGCCGGTTCCGCCGGGATGCGAATGGCGCGGAGGCCGAAATCGCGCCCGATCGCAAGGATGGCGTCGAGGATGGTCGGATGCAGGTGAAAATGCTTGTGGGCGTTGACGTGATCGAGCGCGAGACCGGTCGCCCGGAACGCCGCGAACTGCGCCGCGACCTCGGCCCATAGCTGCCGGCGCGCCGCCGGCAGGACGCTCATCTTCGCCGCCGCCCACGCCATGCCGGGCCGGAAACGACCCGAGGCGTCGACCAGATCGGGCAAGTCGGCCGCCGGCAGGACGCTGCGCCCCTCGACGAGCACGAGATGCAGGCCGACCCGCAGTCCCGTCAGGCGTTTGGCGCGCGCGATCGCGTCCCGCGCCGCAGGCCCGGCGACCATCAGGCTCGCCGCCGTCAGGACGCCGTCGCGATGGGCGCTCTCGATGGCCTCGTTGACCTCGGCCGACAGCCCGAAATCGTCGGCGGTGACGATCAGCGCACGCGCGGCCGGGCTCAGTTCGCGGCCTCGTTGCGCGTGCGCAGGAACTGGAAGAACTCGACGCCCTCGCGCAGGCGGCGCTTCATCATCTCCGGGCTGCGGATCATCTCGCCGACGATCGAGGCGATCTTGGGCGCGCGGAAATAGAAGCGCTTGTAGAAATCCTCGACCGAATCGAAGATTTCGGTGTGGCTGAGATGGGGGTAGTTCAGCGGCGCGATCTGCGTGCCGTCCTGCGTCAGGAACTCGTGCTGGGGATCGTGGAGCCAGCCGTTCTCCATCGCCTGCTTGTGGAGGAAGGTGCCGGGATAGGGCGCCGCCAGCGAGATCTGGATCGTGTGCGGATTGATCTCCTTGGCGAAGGTGATCGTCTCCTGGATCGTCTCCTGCGTCTCGCCGGGCAGGCCGAGGATGAAGGTGCCGTGGATGACGATGCCGAGTTCGTGGCAGTCCCTGGTGAAGCGCCGCGCGACATCGACCAGCATGCCCTTCTTGATGTTGTGCAGGATCTGCTGGTTGCCGGATTCGTAGCCGACCAGCAGCAGGCGCAGGCCGTTCTCCTTCATGACCTTGAGCGTATCGCGCGGCACGTTGGCCTTGGCGTTGCAGGACCAGGTGATGCCGAGCTTGCCGATCTCGCGCGCCAGTTCCTCGACGCGGGGCAGGTTGTCGGTCAGCGTGTCGTCGTCGAAGAAATACTCCTTCACCTCGGGAAAGGCCGAGATGCAGTATTTCAACTCGTCGATGACATGGCCGACGCTGCGCGTACGGTAGCGGTGGCCGCCGATCGTCTGCGGCCAGAGACAGAAGGTGCAGCGTGATTTGCAGCCGCGCCCGGTGTAGAACGAGATGTAGGGGTGTTTCAGGTAGCCGCCATAGTATTTCTTGATCTCGAGGTCGCGCTTGTAGACCGGGGTCACGAAGGGCAGTTCGTCGAGATTGTGCAGCATCGCGCGTTCGTCGTTGTGGACGATGACGCCGTCGCGGTTGCGAAAGGACAGGCCGGGGATCGCCGCCCAGTCCTTTCCGTCCGCGACGTCCTTCATGGTGAAGTCGAAATCGTTGCGGCCGACGAAATCGATCGCTTCCGAAGCCTTCAGGCTGCCGTCGGGATCGACCGACACCTTCGCGCCGATCATGCCGATCTTGATGTCGGGCTTGTGCGCCTTGATCGCGGCGGCGACTTTGACGTCCGAGGCGAAGGACGGCGAGGAGGTGTAGATCACCACCAGATCGCGCTCCTCGACATCTGCCAGGACCGGCGCCATGCCGAGCCCATGGGGCGGCGCGTCGATTAGCTTGCTGCCCTCGACGAGAGCGGCGGGCTGCGCCAGCCAGGTCGGATACCAGAAGGAGCGGACCTCGCGCTTCATCTGGTAGCGCGCGCCGGCGCCGCCGTCATATCCGTCGAAGGACGGGGCCTGTAGAAAAAGTGTTCGCATTCCCGCCATCGTCAACAATCCCAGTCTCAGGCGCGTCGGGCGCCGTCATCGTCGCGCCGCCTGATCGCGCCATCGACGGCGACGTCGTAGCGCCGTCCCTTCCATCGCACCGAACGGCTGGCGAAGCTCCAGACGAAGACGGCGAAGGACAGGCAGTCACGGACAGGCAGCAGCCAGAACGGGCTGCGGCGCAAGCCGAATACCCTGCGCCAGACGCCCAGCGCAACCGCCCGGCAGCCCAGGGCCGCCGCCAGGGTCCATACAGCCAAAGGCGAAAATCCGGAAATCACGGTCGCGATAAGCGCCAGCGCGACCGGATGGGTCACGACGGAGCCGGCGTGGCCGGCGCGGTTGAGTATGCGGATCGTCCGGGCCCAGCGCAATTCGTGGCGCCAGAGCTGGTCGATGCCGGCGTCCACGCAAATGTGATCGACCAGCATCGGCGGAAACGCGACCGAAAGTCCGGACGCCCGCACCGCCGCGCCGAGCGCGTAGTCGTCGGCGAGCTGGTCGCGAAGGACCGCGAACCCGCCGATGCGGGACAGCGTCTCGCGCCGCAGCGCGATCGTCGAGCCGAAGCAGGGCGTCGCGAGACCAAAGGCGATGCCGAGCGCCGCGTTGGGCAGAAAATGCGTGTCGATGCCGAGCGCCGAAAGGGCCGCCCACGGGCCTGGCTCCGGCCGGCCGCGATAGAGGCAGCTCACCGCCCCGACGCCGGGCGCATCCAGCGCGCCGACGAGGCGGGTGAGATAGTCGCGTGCGACCCGGATGTCGCTGTCGGCGAGCACGACGATTTCGCCGTCCTCGCCTTCATCCATGTTGATAAGGTTGGAAACCTTGCGGTTCGCGCCATGCTGGCGGCCGTCGATGACGAGCCTGATCGCGGCTTGCGGATACGCCTCGCGCAACCGCTCGACGACCGCGATCGCCGGGTCGTCCGCCTGCGCGACGCCGCAGATGATCCGAACCGGGCCGGCATAGTCCTGGGCCGCGAAAGAAGACAGGTTGTCGAGCAGCCCCGGCTCGAGGCCATGCAGCGGCTTCAGCAGCGTCACCGGGGGCGTCGCTCGCGCCAGCGCCACAGGCTGCGCCATGATGCGTCTGGCGGCATGGACCGCGAGCAGCGTGTAGATGCATCCAGCCCATGCCAGGGCGCAAAGCACGACTATTGCGCTCATCTCGGATGGACAATCTTCAGAACCGTGACCTGTGGCTTGTTTGCACTGTTCCCATCGCTCGACAAGCCTTATCGAATCGTTGCGTCAATGGCCTGCCCGCGTCTGCGTGATTCCTACATGTGACGGGCTGATCCGAGGGAAGATTCATGCGGCCGAGCGGCAGATTCGCGGGCAGGATCGCCATGGTCCTTGCGACGGCTCTTGTCGCGGCAGGGTGCGCCAGCGTCGCGCCGGCGCCGTCAGCGCAGGTGTCGGATCCGCTCGAGGCGACCAATCGACAGGTTTTCGCGGTCAATGACGCCGTCAATCAGGTCGCCTTCTTCCCGCTGGTGAGAGCCTACCGGGCGGTGGTGCCGCAGCCGCTCCAGCAGGGTCTGGTGAACGGTCTCATCAACCTGAACGAACCGACCGTCTTCGCCAACAACCTGCTCCAGGGCCGCGGTCAGGCGGCGTTAGTGACGCTGCAGCGTTTCGTGGTCAATTCGACCCTGGGCGTCGGCGGACTCTTCGACGTCGCCACCGCGGCGGGGCTGCCGCCGCGCCAGAGCGGCGATTTCGGGCAGACGCTCTACGCCTGGGGCATTTACGACAGCCCCTACATCGTCATCCCGTTCCTCGGGCCGAGCACGATCCGCGACTGGATCGGCTTCGGCGTCGACGGCGCGGTGAGCCCGGGCTTCTACGCCATCTACCGGATCAACCATATCGCTTCCTACGGCGTCTCCGGATTCGATCTGGCGCGTCGCATGGCGGATCTTCAGCTCGTCGATGAAACCGCGGTCGATCCCTACACCAGGCTGCGCAGCGTCTACTACCAGACCCGTCGGCGCGAGTTGCTGGAGGGCATCGGTCGTCAGGACGACGTGTTCGACCCCACCATCGAGAACGGCGCCGCCAGGCCGATCAGCACGGCCCAGCCGGCTCCGCGCCCGCGTTAGCGGCGCCGCTGACAGTATCAGCCGGCGAGGAGGCGCTGCGTGCGCTCCTGCAGACCCTGCTGCAAGGCCGCCGGCCCGCCGCTCGCGAGCAGCGACTCGAATTCCGCCCGCCGCGAGGCCAGTTCGCTGACCGCGCCGTTGAGATAGACGTCGATCGCCCTGCCGCCCGAGACGACATAGTCGATCGCGGTGGTCCCGCTCGCTTCCACGATCCTGGTCCTGACGAGCCTGCCGGTCCGGCGCTGCTCGGTCGCCGGCGTCACCTCGAAGCGCTCGCCGGAATATCCTTCGATCCGCTTCGCATAGGTCGCGACGAGAAAACGTCCGAAGGCCTGGCGGATCGCGCCCTGCTGCCCGCCGGACATGCGCGACCATTCCGATCCCACGGCGAGGCGCGTCATCGTGGCGATGTCGAAGGTCGCGTTCACCGGTCCCGACAGCGTCTGCGCGCGAGCCGCGACGGACTGGCCGGCTGCCAGCTTCATCACCTGCTGGATCGAGGCGTAGAATCGCTCGATCAGCCTCGCTTCCGCATCGACAGCCAGCGCCGTGGTCGCGGGAACGCTCAGCAACGAGCCGCTCAGGATCAGGAATGCGCGTCTGTCGAACATGGTGTCCTCGTCGGATTCAGGCGGATGTCCGGCGCGGATTGCGGGCCGGCTCTCGAGAGATAGGGGCACGGCCGGGCGCTGGAAAGCGCGCCGTGAACGGATGACGATCACGATGCGCTCAGTCGCGGGTCGGCTCGCCGCTGCGCGTCGTGTCCTTCGCGAGCGCGCGGCGTCCCTCGATCGCCTGCCAGGCGACCAGGCCGGGGAGGCCCAGCGCAAGATCCGCGACGCGCTTGATCAGCGACAGCGCCAGCGCCGGCTCGGCCGGTATGCCGAACGCGGCGCCCAGAATGATGAAGCCGCCTTCCTGCACGCCGATCGCTCCGGGCACGGCGAACGCCGCCCCGCGCGCCGCCTGCCCGAGGCTCTCGATGATGAGCGCTTCCGCGAAGCCGATCGGGTAGCCCATGAAATGCAGCGCGACATAGACCTCGAGACTGCCGATGATCCAGGCGCCAAGATGCAGCAGGCCGCCGCCGAGCATCGCGCCGCGCCGCGCCTGAATCGCGGCGAGCGAGGCGTAGAGCGCCTCCGTCGCGCCCGCAGCCCCAAGCCGGTCGCCGGCGAAACGCCGCAGCCCGGCCTGGATGAGCCTGCTCGCGCCGCGCCTCTGCGCCAGATAGAAGGCGACCAGCACGGGCGCCGCGACGCCGACGCCGGTCAGGACGACCGAGACGACCGCATCGCCGCCGCCATGGCGAAGCAGCAGGAGCAGCCCCAGCACGGTGAAGGCCAGTTGCGTCGAAACCTGCAGGAAGATGTCGGTGACGATGCTGGCGGCGGCGAGCGAGGCCGCGACGCCGCGCAGCGTCAGCAGCCGGGCGCCGGCGATGTCTCCGCCGATCTGGGCGACCGGCAGCAGCGCGTTGATGCCCTCGCGAATGAAGCGGATGCCGACGCAGGCGGCCGGCGTCGCCGCGTGCGAGGGCGCCAGCAGCAGCCACCAGCCGAGCCCCGCCATGCCGACCACGCCGGCGCGCACGAGCACGACCAGCGCCACGCCCCAGCCCGTCCGGGCGAAGGCCTCGCCGACCTCGCGATAGCCGGCCCAGACGATGAGCGCCATGCCGAGCGCGAGGCCGGTCAGAAATGCTATGATGGTGAAACGTCTCATCCGGCTGGCGCCCACTGCAACACGCCGAAAAGGGGGAACCGGCATTCGGGCGACGCCACGCGGCATCCGGCTCCGGGGCGCGTCTCGCTCTTTTGTGTCCGCCGATCGGATTCGGTGAGCGTTGATAGGGTGGAAGCCTTCCACTATCAACACGATGAAATCTCAAAACATCCCTCCCGGCCCGAGGCCGGGCGGGACGGCCGTCCTCACGGGCGGGCGCAACCGGCGCGGAATCCGCTCATGAACATCGAAGTCGCCATGCCCCGCCTGAACGGCGAGGTCACGCCGGCGGTCCCGGCGCCGCAAGGCGCCGCCGTTCCGGTGATGTCGTTCACCGAATGGGACCCGCTGGAGGAGGTCATAGTCGGCCGCCTGGAGGGCGCGACCATCCCCTCCAACCACGTCACCGTGACCTTCAACCTGCCCCCGCTGGCGGCGAAGCTCTATCGCGTCGCGGCCGGCTTTCGCTATCCGCAATGGATGGTGAAGCGGGCGCAGAAGGATCTCGACGGCTTCATCGCGATTCTCGAAGG
>JAKFWE010000288.1 GCA_021732895.1 Allobosea sp.
CCGCGCAACGCCGTCGAGGCGGCGCTGCTGGAGGCGGCCAGACGTGTTCTCGGCTCCCAGAGCCTGCCCTTCGAGGCGGACTTCTTCGTCGATCTCGGCGGCCACTCGCTGCTGGCGGCGCGCTTCATCTCTATCGTGCGCGAAACGCCGGCCTATGCCGGCATCACCCTGCAGGACGTCTATGGCGCGCGCACGCTGCGCGCGATGGCGGCGCTGCTCGAGCAGCGGGGCGCGGCGGAGACGCTCGACCTCTCCTTCACGCCGCCGCCGTTCCGGCGTCGCTTCCTGTGCGGGCTGGCCCAGGCCGCGGCCCTGCCGGTGATCATCGCGCTGTCGACCTCGCAATGGCTCGGCGTCTTCGTCACCTACCTGCTGCTTTCCGGGCAGGACTGGTCGCTGGGCGCGCAGGTCGTGGCGCTGCTGGCCGTCTATGTCGCGATCACGCTCGTCACCGGGTTGATCTCGGTGGCGCTGAAATGGATCGTGCTCGGCCGGACGAAGCCGGGAACCTACCCGCTCTGGGGCGTCTACTATTTCCGCTGGTGGTTCGCCTCGCGCGTGGCGGGCCTCGTCCACATCAAGTGGCTGCAATGCACGCCGGTGATGCGCTTCTACTGGCGGCTGCTCGGGGCCAGGGTCGGCCGCGACGTGCTGATCTCCGATTACGAGGCCGGCGCGGTCGATCTGATCGAGATCGGCGACGGCTCGGCGCTGGGCTCGAAGACCACCTTCGCCAATGGCGAGGCCATCGGCGACAAGCTGGTTCTCGGCCGCATCACCATCGGCAAGGACGTCTATGCCGGGGCCTCCGTGGTCTTCGGCCATGGCTGCGTCGTCGGCGACCATGCCGAACTCCTCGACCTGACGACGATCGCGCCGGGCGCGCATGTCGGCAAGGCCGAAATCTGGGACGGTTCGCCCGGCCGCAAGACCGGCATGGTCGATCTCGACGCGCTGCCGGAGCAGGCGCAGGCGAGCCCGCGCCGGCGCGCCGCGATGACGGCCTTCTACGTCGCCATGCTGATCCTGCTGCCGCCGATCAGCCTGCTGCCGATCTTTCCGGCGTTCTGGATGTTCGACCAGATCGACGACTGGATCTCGACCTGGTCCGACGTCAGCTATCTCTGGTATCTGCCACTGCTGACCTGGCCTACGGCGATCGGGCTGATCACCATCACCGTGTTCCTGATGGCGGGCCTGCGCTGGGCCATCCTGCCGCGCGTCTCGACCGGCTCATGGTCGATCCATTCCGGCTTCTACGCCCGCAAATGGACGGTCGGTCTGGCGACCGAGGTGACGCTGGAGACGCTGTCCTCGCTGTTCGCGACCATCTACATGCGCGCCTGGTACCGGATGATGGGGGCGAGCATCGGGCAGGGGGCCGAAATCTCGACCAACCTTTCGGGCCGTTTCGACATCACCGCCATCGGCGCCGGCAACTTCATCGCCGACGAGGTCGTCTTCGGCGACGAGGACATGCGGCGCGGCTACATGCGCCTCGAGACGACGCGAACCGGCGACCAGGTCTTCGTCGGCAACGACGCCGTGGTGCCGCCGGGATCGTCGATTCCCGACCGGGTGCTGATCGGCATCAAGTCGAAGCCGCCGGCCAACGAGGCGATGCAGGCCGGCGACACCTGGTTCGGCTCGCCGCCGATCAGGCTGCCGACGCGCCAGAAGGTCGATCTCGGCGCCAACTGGACCTATGCGCCCTCGACGAAGAAGAAACTGCTGCGCGCCGGGTTCGAGGCGCTGCACACCTCGTTCCCCGCGATGCTGTTCATCACCTTCGGCACGCTGTCGGTCGATCTCGTGCTCCAGCAGAAGATTTTCGACCGCGACTGGCTCGGTCTGGCGCTGTCATTCATGGCCGTCGCCGTGCTGATCGCGGTGACGCAGGCGCTGATCTGCGTCGCCTACAAATGGCTGACGATGGGCGTCTACAAGCCGGTGATGAAGCCGATGTGGTCGTGGTGGGCGATGCGCACCGAATCCGTCGCGGTGCTGTATTCGGGGCTGGGCGGCAAGGTGCTGTTCGAATATCTGCGCGGCACGCCGTTCCTGCCCTGGTTCCTGCGTCTTTTCGGGGCGAAGCTCGGCAAAGGCGTCTGGATGGACATGACCGACATCACCGAGTTCGACTGCGTCACGATCGGCGATTTCTGCCAGATCAACGCCCATTCGGCGCTGCAGACGCATCTCTACGAGGACCGGGTGATGAAGGTCGGGCGGGTCCATCTCGGCCGCGGCGTCAGCGTCGGGGCGGGCGCGACGGTGCTCTACGACACCCGCGTCGGCGACTACGCCCAGATCGGCCTCTTGACCGTGATCATGAAGGGCGAGAACCTGCCGGCGCATACGCGCTGGGAAGGCGCGCCGGCAAGGCCGGCGGGGGGGCATTGAGGGGGGCTTCCTCTCCGGGATCGCCTGTCGCGGCTACGGGACCAATTCGGTCAGCACAGCCAATCCTGCGCCAGCTTGAGCCTGGAGCTGGTCCCGGGTGCAGAGCTTGATCGCGTGGTTGGCGGCGAGCGCGAGATGGAGCGCGTCGCCGGCTCGCAAACCGACTGAGCTACGGTCGGCGAACGCCGTCGCCTGGCGAAAATGCTCGCGCAAGACGGGGAGGCATTCGATCTCGCTATCGAGCAGGTCTGCGAGTCGCTCGAGCGCGCGCGCTCGAGCTTCTTCAGACAGCCGGTTCGAGCGCAACTTGACGGAGTGCGCCGCCGAGAATTCCGCGACGACCCAATCGCTGACGACGAAACGACAAGCGGCGTGCTGTTCCAGCCACCTGTTGACGACCTCTGAATTGGGTTCGGTGACCAGCGCCGTCACGACGAGAGACGTATCGAGATAAAGTCTCAATAGCGTTCCTCATCGCGAAACCGACGCATGAATTCACCCCCATCCTCGTCCTGCATCGGCATTGTCGCCTGATGCGCCCGCAATCTTGCGACATCCAGGGGCTTCTTCGGCTTCTCGATCGGCACGAGCCGGGCGGCCGGTTTGCCATGGCGCAGGATCACCACGCTCTCGCCCGCCTCGGCTGCGTCGACCAGCGCACTCAGCCGGGCTTTGGCGTCGGCGAGGCTGACCGCGTTCATGACAATCTCCTGACCAATTAATTGGTCATATTAAGTCGGCCTCCTCCTCTTGCCAAGAGCGGCCGCGCCGCAGGCTTCCCCGCCGTCGCGTTCCCGCCTAAGACCCTGCCACCATCTCGTTCAGGCCGCCTCCATGTCGCACAACTCCTTCGGCCATCTCTTCCGCGTCACCACCTTCGGCGAGAGCCATGGGCCGGCGATCGGCTGCGTCGTCGACGGCTGCCCGCCGCTGATCCCGCTGGCCGAGGCCGAGATCCAGGCCGAACTCGATCGGCGCCGGCCGGGGCAGTCGCGCTTCACCACGCAGCGCCAGGAGCCCGACCAGGTCCGCATCGTATCCGGCGTCTTCGCCGAGGCGGGCGGCGAACAGGTCACCACGGGCACGTCGATCGGCCTGATGATCGACAATGTCGACCAGCGCTCGAAGGACTATTCGCAGATCAGCGAGAGCTATCGGCCGGGCCATGCCGATTTCACCTATGACGCGAAATACGGCGTTCGCGACTATCGCGGCGGCGGGCGCTCCTCGGCGCGCGAGACGGCGATGCGGGTCGCCGCCGGAGCGATCGCGCGCAAGGTGGTGCCGGGGCTGCGGGTGCGCGGCGCGCTGGTGCAGATGGGCCCGCACCGGATCGACCGGGCGAACTGGGACTGGGACGAGGTCGGCCGCAACCCGTTCTTCTGCCCAGACGCGAAGGCGGCAGCCTTGTTCGAGGATTATCTCGACGGCGTCCGCAAATCCGGTTCGTCGATCGGCGCGGTGCTGGAGATCGTCGCCGAGGGCGTGCCGGCGGGGCTCGGCGCGCCGATCTACGGCAAGCTCGACGCCGAGATCGCGGCGGCGCTGATGAGCATCAACGCCGTGAAGGGCGTCGAGATCGGCGACGGCTTCGCGGCGGCCGAGCTGTCGGGTGAGCAGAACGCCGACGAGATGCGAGCGGGAAACGACGGCGCGCCGCGCTTCCTGTCGAACCACGCCGGCGGCATCCTCGGCGGCATCTCGACCGGGCAGCCGGTGGTGGCCCGTTTCGCGGTGAAGCCGACCTCGTCGATCCTCAGCCCGCGCGCGACCGTGACACGGGCCGGCGCCGAGACCGAGATCGTCACCAAGGGCCGCCACGACCCCTGCGTCGGCATCAGGGCGGTCCCCGTCGGCGAGGCCATGGTCGCCTGCGTGCTGGCGGACCATTATCTGCGTCATCGCGGCCAGATCGGCTGACGGACCCGCCGCCCCACGGAGACGCGACATGGACGCCGTGCGCATGGATGTGTTGCGGACCCCGGAGGATCGCTTCGCCGGATTGCCGGATTTTCCCTATGACCCGGTCTATCGCGCCGACCTGCCGGGCTTCGAGGGTCTGCGCATGGCGCTCATCGACGAGGGGCCGCGCGATGCGCCCGTGTTCCTGTGCCTGCACGGCCAGCCGAGCTGGAGCTACCTCTACCGGCGCATGATCCCGCCTTTCCTGGCGAGCGGGGCGCGCGTCGTCGCGCCGGATCTGTTCGGCTTCGGGCGCTCCGACAAGCCGGTGGATCCCGGGTTCTATAGCTTCAGCCGGCATCGCGCGGCGCTGCTGGCGCTGATCGCGGCGCTCGACCTGCGCGCGATCACGCTGGTGGTGCAGGATTGGGGTGGGCTGATCGGGCTGACCCTGCCGATGAGCGAGCCCTCGCGCCATGCCCGGCTGCTCGTGATGAACACGATGCTGGCCGGCGGCGAGACGCCGCTGAGCGACGGCTTCCTCGCCTGGCGCGCCTGGGCCGCCGCCAATCCGGACATGGCCGTCGGCCGATTGCTGCGGCGCTCCTGCCCGCATCTGACGCCGGCGGAAGCCGCTGCCTACGACGCGCCTTATCCGGACGCAGCCCACAAGGAGGGCGTGCGCCGGTTTCCGCAACTCGTGCCGGACCGGCCCGACGCCGACGGCGCGGCGCTGTCGCGGCAGGCCATGGCCTTCCTGAAGCGGGACTGGCGCGGGCGCAGCTTCATGGCGATCGGCGGCGCCGACCCGGTGCTGGGCGAGCCGGTGATGCAGGCGCTGCGCGCCACGATCCGCGGCTGTCCGGAGCCGCTGATCCTGCCCGAGGCCGGGCATTTCGTGCAGGAATGGGGCGACCAGGTGGCGGCGGCGGCGCTGGCGGCCTTCGACGACCGGAGCGTGAAGTTTTAGTTTCCCTAAAGTTTTTCTTCATTTCAGTCAATTTTGATTGGCGCTCAAGCCGGCGGCGTCCTATCTGGGTTGCATGAAGCTCGCCGACTGGCTCGATCAATCCGGCGTCACCCGTTCGGCCTTCGCGCTGCGCATCGGCGTGACGCCGGGCGCGGTGACCCAGCTTTGCCGCGCCGACGCCGCCTGGCTCTCGCGCGAGACCGCAGAGACGATCGCGCGCGAAACCGGCGGCGCGGTCACTCCCAATGATTTTCTCGGCCTGTCGGGGCCGCGCGAGGCCATCATGTCCAGTCACGTCAGCAAGACCATCGAAGCCTTCGCGCGCGGCGAGATCGTCATCGTCACCGACGACGACGACCGCGAGAACGAGGGCGACCTGATCGTCGCCGCCTCGCTGTGCACGCCGGAGAAGATGGCCTTCATCATCCGCAACACCTGCGGCATCGTCTGCGCGCCGCTGACCTCGGCCGAGGCGCGGCGCCTGCGGCTCGACCCGATGGTGTCGAGCAACGACGCGCCGCTCGGCACCGCCTTCACCGTGACGGTGGACGTCAAGCACGGGCTGACCACCGGCATCTCGGCCGAGCAGCGCTGCAACACCGTGCGCGCTCTGGCCAACGGCAACATGGGCGCGGCCGATTTCGTGCGTCCGGGCCATGTCTTCCCCCTGATCGCCAGGGATGGCGGCGTGCTGATGCGCTCGGGCCATACCGAGGCGGCCGTCGATCTGTGCAGGCTCGCCGAGCTGCCCGCCGTGGGCGTCATCTGCGAACTGGCCAATGACGACGGCACGGTGATGAAGGGGCCGCAGATCACCGCCTTCGCCCGGAAACATGGCTTGCAGCAGATCACCGTCGCCGATCTGATCGCCTATCGCCAGGCGCGCGAGAAGCTGGTCGAGCGGGTGCATTCCTTCCCGGTCAGGACGGCGTTCGGCGAGATGACCGGGCATGTCTACACCACGCCCTTCGAGGACACGCAGCATTTCGCCTTCGTCATGGGCAGGCTCGGCGACGGCGAGAAGGTGCCAGCCAGGCTGCACCGGGCCGATGTGGTCGGCGATGTGCTCGGCGGCGGCGCGGCGATCCAGTGCGCGCTGAAGCGCTTCCAGAAGGACGGCAGGGGCGTGCTGATCTATCTGCGCGACGGCTCGGCCGGCGTGCCGATCAAGAGCGTCGCCGAGGATTCCGACGCGCTGCGCTCGCAGCAATGGCGCGAGGTCGGCCTGGGCGCGCAGATCCTGCGCGATCTCGGCGTCGCCTCGATCGTCAACCTGGCGTCGTCGCCGCGCGCCTTCGTGGGGCTGAGCGGCTTCGGCATCGAGATCGCGGCGACAGAGCCGCTGGAGTGACGCTCACCCCCGCATCAGCGCCGTGACATGCGCGGCGGTCGATTTCGCCAGCCCGTCGAGATCGTAGCCGCCCTCCAGGATCGAGACGACGCGGCCGCCGGCATGCCTGTCGGCGATCTCCATCAGCTTCTGCGTCGCCCAGGCGAAATCCGGCTCGGAGAGCTGCAGGCTGCCGAGCGGATCCTTCCAGTGGGCGTCGAAGCCCGCCGAGATCACGATCAGGTCGGGCTGGAAGCTCTCGACGCGCGGCAGCAGCGCGCTCTCGAAGGCGTCCTTGAACTCGGCCGAGCCGTGGCCGGGCCGCAGCGGCGCGTTGACGATGGTGCCATGTTCTCCTCGCTCCGAAGGCGCGCCGGTGCCGGGATAGAGCGGCATCTGGTGCGTCGAGGCGTAGAGCACGCTGGAATCGTCCCAGAAAATCTCCTGCGTGCCGTTGCCGTGATGCACGTCCCAGTCGATCACCGCGACGCGCGTCGCGCCATGCGCGCTCTGGGCGTGGCGCGCCGCGATCGCGGCGTTGTTGAAGAAGCAGAAGCCCATCGCCTTGCGGCTCTCGGCATGGTGGCCGGGCGGGCGCATGGCGCAGAACGCATTCGAGACCCGCCCCGCCATCACTTCGTCGACGGCGTGGGTCGCGGCGCCGACGCCGCGCAGCAGCGCCTCCAGCGTGCCAGGCGACATCAGCGTGTCAGGATCGATCTGCACGAGCCCCGAGGCCGGCGAAGCGTCGACGATCGCCTGTGCGTAGTCGCGGTCATGGCAGGCGGCGATCTGGTCGAGCGTGCCGAGCGGGGCCTGCGCCCGCGCCAGCCCGGCGAAGCGCTCCTCCTCGAGAATGCGCTCGACCGCGCGCAGCCGGTCGATTCGTTCGGGATGTCCCGCCGGCGTGGCGTGGAGCAGGCTGGCGGCATGGCTGATCAGCAGCGTCGTCATCGGGGGAAACGGCCCTTCTGTCGGAATTGTAGGCAGACCGGCGTGGCCTTCGCGCCACGGTCGATCGCGAAACGGCGAAATCTTTCGCCATATTGGGAACTGGATTGCGCCATCTTTGTTACAGGCCTAGATGAATTGCATGACGGCGGGCGCATGCTGGCGCGTCACCAAACGTTAACGCCCGATTCATTATAACCGGGCCGTTGGGCAATGCTGGTGCTGTGATATGAAAAAGTCTCTCTTCGTCGCCATGGCGGCTTCGGCCCTGCTCGGCGCGTGCCAGTACAAGAGCGTCAACGCACCCTCGCTCTCCGGTCGCGACGCCGAATACATCGCGCTGGTGCCGAAATTCGAGCATCAGATCACGCATCTGCCCTATGAGATCAACGATCCGACCGGACAGGCGCCGGGCACGATCGTCGTCGATACCCGCGAGAAGTATCTCTACTATGTGCTGCCCAACAAGAAGGCCATCCGCTACGGCGTCGCCACCGGCGACGAGGCCTTCGGCTGGACCGGCGAGGCGACGGTGCAGCGCAAGGCCGAGTGGCCGCGCTGGACGCCGCCGGCGGAGATGATCGCGCGCTGGCCGCATCTGGCCCCGCGCGCCGGCGGCATGGAGGGCGGCCCGGAAAATCCTCTCGGCGCGCGCGCGCTGTATCTCTACCAGGGCGGGAAGGACACGCTCTACCGCATCCACGGCACCAACGAGCCGGAGACGATCGGCCGCGCCGCCTCCTCGGGCTGCATCCGGATGCGCAACATCGACGTCATCGACCTGTTCAACCGCGTCCCCGCCGGGACCAAGGTGATCGTGACCTGAGCCGATAGCGGGGCGACCAGGCGGCCGGATCGACCGTCTTCCGATCATCGCGGCGAGCCCCGATCGCAAGCCCGACGCAGGGCCAAGAAGCATGGCCAAGAAGCATGGCCAAAAAAAAATGGCGCCGCGTTCCGAAGAACGCCGCGCCATTCAGTCTTGTCGAGGGTCTCGAATCAATCCTGGTCGTCGAAGTCGCGTCGGAGGACACCGGCAAGCCGGGATGGTGCATCCTCCTTCCGTCCAGTCAACGCGGGAGCCGCTCGCCTGGTTCCCGCCATCACCGCCGAAATGGCGATCGGGCGGAAGCGGGAGGAGTAATTCTCCCTCGCCGTTGCGTCGTGGAAGCTGGCGCTGGGTGGCGCCTTGCGGCGTGGCTCGGGCGGCATTGCGATTCTCGCGTCGTCGGGTGGTCGAACGCCGACGGTTCCTGGCCATCGACGCAATCATCATCGGCGTCGATCGGGACGGCGGCGCGGCGCCATCATGTCGCCTTCATGGCGCATTGTGAGCGAGGATTGCGCGCCGTCACAAGTCTGAAGCCGGCAGGCGCGCCTCAGGACGCCAGCAAACCCTCGGCCCTGACCCAGTCGAGCGTCCTGTCCAGCGCGCGGACGTAGCGGTCGAACATCTCGTCGATCTCCGCCTCCTTGATGATCAGCGGCGGGCAGAAGGCGACGCGGTCGCCGCCGAGCGGGCGGGTGATCAGGCCCTCGGCCTGCGCGAAGGCGGTCGATTTGGCCGCGACGCCCTTCTTGGCGTCGAACTGCGCCTTGGTCGCCTTGTCCTTCACCAGTTCGATGCCGCCGATCAGGCCGACGCCGCGCGCCTCGCCGACCAGCGGGTGGTCGGCCAGCGCGGTCAGCCGCTTCTGGAAGGTCGGCGCCACAGCGCGGACATGCTCGACGATCCTGTCGCGCTGGTAGATTTCCAGCGTCTTGACCGCCACCGCGCAGCCGACCGGATGGCCGGCATAGGTGTTGCCGTGGCCGAAGGTGCCGATCTTGCGGCTCTGGTCGACCAACACCTCGTAGATGCGCTCGTTCATCAGCACGGCGCTGAGCGGGAAATAGGCCGAGGTGATCGCTTTGGCGCAGGAGATCGAATCAGCGGCGAGCCCGTAGGTCGTCGTGCCGAACATGTTCCCGGTGCGGCCGAAGCCGGTGATGACCTCGTCGGCGATGAAG
>JAKFWE010000289.1 GCA_021732895.1 Allobosea sp.
CGGCCGCCTCGTCGTTCGGGGGCGCAGGCGCCGCCGCCGCGAGCGCGATCTGCGCGCCGCCGAGCGCGATGTAGATCGCCGGCTCCTGCGCGTTGAGCGTCGCCTTCAGCACATCGTCGCGCACCGCGCCGAGCATGAGCCTGACGTCCAGCCCGGGCCGGCCGATATGGCGCAGCAGCGAGGCGGTGAAGGGCGAGTTGCGCGCAGCGCCGTCGGCGGCCAGCGTGCCCTCGCGCGCGGCGTAGGCGACGATCATGCCGCCGCTCGGCTCGACGCGGGCGAGCCCGCGCGTGGCCGAGGAGCGCGTCGCGCCCGAGGCCGAGATCATGCGCGGGCGGAACGGATCGGCGCGGCAGGCGTCGAGGATGATCAGGCCGAGCGTCCGGGCGGTGGCGACCGTCGCCATCACCGTGCGCATCGGGATCGCCTCGAAGGCGACGTCGCTCTCGGATGTCAGCTTCGCATCGACGGGGACGAGATAGTTTTCGCCGGCGATCTCGACGCCGTGCCCGGCGAAGAAGACCACGGCCTTGTCGGCCCGCCGCGCCGCCTCGCCGAAGCTCTGCAACCCGCGCCGCATCGAATCGTAGCTCGCCTCGTCGAGCCGCTGCACCGTGAAGCCGAGTTTGCCCAGCGCGGCGGCCATGTCGGCGGCGTCGTTGGCCGGGTTGGCGAGGCGCGGCTGGTTCGCGTAGCCGGCGTTGCCGATGACCAGCGCGACGCGCTCCTGCGCCAGCGCGCCCAGCGACGTGAACGCGGCGAGCGCGAGGCCCGCCAAAGCGAGGGCTCCGCCGCGGCCGATCAGGGCCATGCCATGCTCCAGGATGCTGTCCGCGCCATCGCCGTGACAATGGCGGAGCCGGCAGGCCCGCACAAGCCGGAGGCCGCCAAAGCGATTGCGGCGGGACGGGCCGCCCGGCGCGCCGGCCTCAGAGCCTGTAGGCCAGGCGGACGCCGCCCCAATGCCGGCCCCGGACGCGCAGCGGCGCATCGACCTCGCGCATCAGCTCGAACACGCCGCCGCCCATGTCGCGGCGGTAGGACTGGACGAGGAAGGGCCGCACCGAGCGCGCCGCCATGATGCCGGCGCGGTCGTAGAAAATCCGCCGGTTGCGGCTATGGGCGGCGTTCCAGATCGGATCGCCGGGGCGCTGCGGCTGCGCGAAGACGGTGTTGTGCACCGGAATGAAGCCGTTGCGGTCGGTCGGCAGCGCGAAGACGAGCCGCGAATCGCTGGCCAGCGTCGCCGCGAGAACGGGCGGCAGGATCGCTTCCAGCACCGGGACGGAACGGTTGAGGAACTGTGGCGGATCGCTGCCCGCGAGCGGCTGGTAGTCGATGTCGAAGAGATCGGCCTCGCTCAGATGGCCGGCGTCTAGCGCGGCGGTCATCAGCGCCGCCATCTCGGCGGCGAAGGCCTGCGCGCGCGCGATCAGCGGCCGGTAGGACCGCTCGATCTCGTCGAGCAGCCTCTCGAGCGGCTCGACATGCGCGCCCTCGTCCGCGAACGAGACGTGCAGTCCCAGTTCGCTGCGCGCCAGCAGCCGGCACGGCCAGGGCGACTGGCCGGGCAGCGTGACCACGCCCGCCAGCCCCGGTTGCAGGCGCGGGTCGTCATGGCCGGGCAGCAGCATGCCGCCGCGTCCGAGGTCGATCGTCTGGGTGGCGAAGGCGACGGGGCCGAGCCTGACCTCGCAGCGATGCTCGCTGGGAAAGCGGTCGTGCTGGCGCCGGTCGGCGAAGGTGGCGTGGCGCAATGTCGGAATGAAGCGCCGCAGCATGCTGTCGGCCTGCCGCGCGCCTTCGGTCAGCGCCGCGCGGGCGCTGGCGCTTTCCGAGGCGGCGGCGAGCGCGACGCGGTCGATCTCCTCGATGCGCTGCTGCACGTTCGCCACGAAAGCCGCCGCCGCGCCGGCGCTGCGCGAGAGTTCGGCGGCGGACGCCGCCTGCTCGTGGGCGGCGCCGCCCACCGAGGCGATCACCGGGTTGATCTCCCGCACCATCGCGAGCGCGTCGTTGACGATCGCGGCCGAGCCCTGCGCGGTCTGGCTCAGCCTGTCGATGCGATTGCGGATATGCTCGGCCGCGTCGCGCGCCGCGACCGAAAGCGACTTGACCTCCTGGGCTACCACGCCGAAGCCCCGCCCCGCCGCGCCGGCGCGCGCCGCCTCGATCGTGGCGTTGAGCGCCAGCAGGTTGGTCTGGCGCGCGATCTCCGCGATCGAATCGACGATGCTGCGGATCTCCACGGTGGCGATGGCCAGTCCGGTCATCATCTGCGTCGCCTCGCCGGCCCGGATCGCGGCGGCGTCGAGCCGGTCGCGCGCATCCGCCATCGATAGCCCGACCTGCTCGGCGGCGGCGGAGACCTGGACCGTCGCCGTCGCCAGCGCCGACGAGTTCAGGCTGGCGGTCTGCGTGGCGGCGCGGACATCGGCCATGCTGTCATGGATCTGGCGCGAGCGTGATTCCGCCTCCGCCGAGAATGATTCGGCGTGGGCGAGGCCGTTCGTCACGCGGCGCATCGCCGCCACGACGTCCTGCTCCAGCGTCGCGACCGCCTCGCGCAGCGCCCCGTCGCCGGAGTCGGGCGCCTCTGCGGCGGGCCCGGCCGGGTCGGCCGCGTCAGGGCGCGCCATGTCGTCCGCGGCGACATCGCCACGGTTCCACCAGCGCGCGATCCTGTGACGCAACATCAATCGATTCCGTTCGGACGGACCATCCGTCCTTTATGACGCGCCGTGGTTAACAATGCCTGAGGGCGCCGGCCCCGCGTCGCCCGCGCGGCGCCTCGTCGTTCGCGGCCATGGACCATGGCCGACGCGGCCTGTAAGTCTCGCGCGACAGAACGCGCCGCCCTCAGCGAGCCCCGAAGCAATCCACCAGGACGGCCAGCATGACGGCCAAGAGTTACGACGTGATCGTCGCCGGCGTCGGCGCCATGGGCTCGGCTGCGTGCTGGCATCTCGCCAGACGTGGGCTGCGCGTGCTCGGGCTCGACCGTTTCGAGCTCGGACACGCGATGGGCTCCTCGCACGGTCTGACGCGGATCATCCGGCTGGCCTATTTCGAGGGCAGCCACTACGTCCCGATCGTCCGGCGCGCCCATGAACTGTGGGCGCAAACGGGCGAGGCGGCCGGGATGAAGCTCCTGCACGTCACCGGCTCGCTCGATCTCGCGCCGCAGGGCGAAGGCCAGGTCGAAAACTCGCTGCAGTCCTGCCTCGACCATAGTCTGGTGCACGAGTTGCTCGACGGCGCCGATATCGCGCGCCGCTTCCCGGCCTTTCGGCTTCCGCTAGGGCATGTCGGCCTGTGGCAGCCCGGCGGCGGCTTCGTCGCCTCCGAGAAGGCGATCTACGCCCATGTCGGGCTGGCGCAGTCGCGCGGCGCCGAGATTCGCATGGGCGAGCCGATGCTGGACTGGTCGCCGACCGCCGATGGCGGCGTCACCGTGCGCACGCAGGGCGGAACCTATTCGGCGGGGCGGCTGGTGATCGCCTCGGGCGGCTGGATCGCCGATGCGGTGCCGGCGCTCGCAAAACCGGTCCAGACCGTGCGCCAGGCGATCGGCTGGTTCACCACGCGCCGGCCGGAGCTGTTCAGGGAGGATGTCTTTCCGGTCTTCATCCTCTCGGTGGAGGAGGGGGCCTTCTACGGGTTTCCGCTCTACGAGCACCCGGGCTTCAAGCTCGGCGGCCCGCATTTCGGGCGCGAGCCGATGGACCCGCGCGAGCCCGACCGCACGCCGAGCCCGCGCCAGGTCGCGCTGATCCGCGAATGTCTCCAGCGCTATATCCCCGACGCGGCCGGCGCGCCGTTGACGCTGAAAGGATGTGTCTACAGCGTCACGCCCGACGAGGATTTCATCATCGACGCCGTGCCCGGCGCGCCGCAGGCCGTGTTCGCCTCCTGTTGCTCCGGCCACGGCTTCAAGTTCGCCAGCGCGATCGGCGAAATCCTCGCCGATCTGTCGACTACGGGCCGGCCGGCCTTCGATCTCGCGCCGTTCTCGCTCGCCCGTTTCCAGGCCTGAGCGGGCCGCCGCGCCGTGAAAGCCTGACCCGTGGCCAGCCCCGCCCAGAACCGCCGCGGCATCGTCTTCATGCTCTCGGCGATGCTGCTGTTCATCGGCAACGACACGCTGATGAAACTCGCGCGCGAGACCTATCCGGTGGGCCAGGCGATCGCGGTGCGCACGATCTTCGCGGCCGCGACGGGGCTCGCCATGGTCTTTCTGCTGGGCGAGGGCCGCAAGCTCGCGATGGCCTTCGACCGGCGCGTGCTGGCGCGGGCTTTGGTCGAGAGCGCGGTCGCGCTGAGCTTCATCTGGTCGCTCGGCCTGCTGCCGATCGCCAACATCACGGCGATCGTCATGACCTCGCCGATCATCATCGTCGTGCTCGCCGTGCTGCTCGGGATCGAACGGATCGGCTGGCGGCGCGGCGTCGCCATCCTCGTCGCGTTCGCCGGCGTGCTCGTCGTGGTGCGGCCCGGCCCGGAGGGCTTCAGCATCGCGGCGCTGGTCGCGCTCGCCAGCGCCGTCCTGGTCGGCGTCCGCGATCTGCTGACGCGCAGCATCGGCTCGCAGGTGCCCTCGACCGTGATCTCGCTGACGACCACGGTGGTGGTCGGCGTCGTCGCGCTCGGCCTCGGCCTGTTCGAGACCTGGGTTCCGGTCTGGCGGATCGAGACGACCTATCTCGCGCTGGCGGCGGTCCTCGTCTCGATCGGCAGCATCTTCATCGTCGCGGCGTTTCGCGACACCGATCTCGGCGTCGTCTCCGGCTTCCGCTATTCCGTCGTCGTGTTCGCCGTCGTGATGGGCTGGCTGGTCTGGGGCGAGGTGCCCGATGGGCCGGCGCTGGCGGGCATCGCGCTGATCGTTGGCAGCGGGCTCTACACGATGCACCGCACGCGCGTGCGCCCCGACTCCAACCTCAAGATCGCCGGCGGGCCGCCGGCGTGACGGGAACCGAACCCAGTCCCGGGCCGCGAGCCAAGCCGACGCTCGCTGTGCTGGTCGCGATCTCGACCATCCAGCCGATCGCGCTGAACCTGCTCGCGCCGGCGACGCCGGGCATGGCGCGGCAGTTCGGCGAGAGCTACGCCACGATCCAGTTGACGCTGACCCTGTTTCTCGTCGCCGTGGCGCTGACGCAGCTCGTGGTCGGGCCGCTTTCGGACCGCTATGGCCGCCGGCCCTGCGTCAACGCCGGCATCGCGCTGTTCGTGGCGGGTTCCGTTCTCGGCGCGCTCGCGCCCTCCACCGGCGTGCTGCTGCTCGCGCGCGTGCTCGAGGGGGCCGGCGCAGGCGCCGCGTTCGCGCTGTCGCGGGCGATCATCCGCGACAGCGCCAGCCGCGACCAGGCGGCGAGCCAGATCGCCAGCGTCACCATGGTGATGGTCGTCGCCCCGATGCTCGCGCCCTGGCTCGGCGGCCAGATCGAGGCCTTCGCCGGCTGGCGCATGATCTTCTGGTTCATGGCGGGCGTCGGGTCGCTGGTCCTGACGATGACCGTGCTGCGGCTGCCCGAAACCGCGCCGAACATCGGCGTCGAGACCTCCTTCCTCGGCATCTTCCGCGCCTTTCCGATGCTGATCGCCGACCGCGGATTCGTCGTCAACGTGGTCGTGCTGGCGATGACCTCGGGTTCGTTCTTCGCCTTCGTCGCCGCGGCGCCCTTCATCGTCGTCGAGGCGATGGGGCGAGCCCCGGAGGTCTATGGCGCGTGGTTCATCCTGAACGCGCTCGGCTACATGATCGGCAATTTCATGATGTCGCGGCTGGCCGTTCGGGTCGGCACGGCGCGGATGGTCCGCATCGGCCTGATGATCTCGTTTCTGGCGATGAGCGTCGGGCTGGCGCTGGCCCTCGGCCCGTCATGGTCGCCGCTGACGCTGTTCGTTCCGCTGGCGGTCAACGCCATGGGCAACGGCCTGACGATTCCGGGCGCCACGGCGGAGGCGCTCTCGGCCAGGCCCGAACTGGCCGGCTCCGCCGCGGGGCTGATGGGTGCGATTCATCTCGGGGCCGGGGCGCTCGCGACGATCCTGATCGGCGCGCTGGTGACGCTGTGGCCGCCCTCCCTGATCGCGATGACGTGGGCGATGATGGCGGCAGGGCTATTTTCGTTGCGCTTCAACAGGATCGTGAGCAATTAGTGATCCTCCGCGGTTGCGCCGCGCAATCTTGTGCTGGCATCCTGCATCGTATAACAGCCCCGCATGACCCTCATGCAGGGCGCGCATCCGACCGTTCAAAGGATGTCAGGGGAGGCACGGCGTGGACGGATTGCTGAAACTCAGCCGGATCATTGACGCGATCAACAGCCAGATCGGCAAGAAGGTGGCGTGGCTGATCCTGCTGGCGGTCATCGTCGCCGCCGTGAACGCGATCATCCGCAAGATGTTCAGCGTTTCGTCGAACGCCTGGCTCGAACTGCAGTGGATGCTGTTCGGCGCGGTCTTCCTGCTGTGCGCCTCGTGGACGCTGCAGGTCAAGGAGCACATCCGCATCGACATCGTGAACGGCATGCTGCCGAAGGGCGTGCAGCGCTGGATCGACCTGATCGGCCACACCCTCTTCCTGATGCCGTTCTGCCTGCTGATGATCTATCACTCCTGGCCGTTCTTCACCCGCTCCTACGCCATCAACGAGCAGTCGCTCTCGGCCGGCGGTCTGGCGCAGTGGCCGGCCAAGGGTCTCGTCGTGATCGGCTTCGTCATGCTGGCGGTGCAGGGCGTTTCCGAGATCATCAAGCAGGTCGCGATCATGCGCGGCCTCATCGAGGACGACGAGACGTTGCGCGGCCACGCGGCTGCGGCGGAGGCCGAGGCGCGCCGCCTGCTCGAGCACGCCAGGGCCCAGGGTCAGACGTCTTGACCCCGCTCGCCAGCGCCTTGAACCCTCATCAGAACGTCCGGACAATCCTCATGACCGCATCCCGCTTCGCGCGCGTCGCCGGCGTTCTGCTCGCGCTCACCGTCACGGCCCTGTTCACGCTTCACACCGGGGAGGCGCACGCCGCCGGCATCGGCGACTTCCTGCGCACCAACATGGCGCCGGTGATGTTCGCCGCGCTCGTCGTCTTCCTGCTGCTGGGCTATCCGGTCGCGTTCGCGCTCGCGGCCAACGGCCTGTTCTTCGCGATCATCGGCATCGAGCTCGGCCTGTTTCAGGAGAATTTCCTCCAGGCCATGCCGGAGCGCATCTACGGCACGATGAACAACGACGTGCTGCTGGCCGTGCCGTTCTTCACCTTCATGGGGCTCGTGCTGGAGCGCTCCGGCATGGCCGAGGATCTGCTCGACACGATCGGCCAGCTTTTCGGGCCGATCAGGGGCGGCCTGGCCTATGCGGTCGTTTTCGTCGGCGCGCTGCTCGCCGCGACGACCGGCGTCGTCGCCGCCTCCGTCATCTCGATGGGGCTGATCTCGCTGCCGATCATGCTGCGCTACGGCTATGATCGTCGCCTCGCCTCGGGCATCATCGCGGCGTCCGGCACGCTGGCGCAGATCATCCCGCCTTCGCTCGTGCTGATCGTGCTGGCCGACCAGCTCGGCCGCTCCGTCGGCGACATGTACGAGGGCGCGTTCATCCCCGGTCTGGTCCTGTCGGCGATGTATGCCGGCTACATCTTCCTGATCACCATGGTCTACCCCAAGCGCGCGCCGGGCCTTCCGCCCGAGGCGCAGACGCTGCGCGACGCCGACGGCGTGACGCGGCGATTCTCGCTGCTCGTGGTGACGGTCGTCTCCTTCGGGTCGGCGATCGCCTACATGAAATACTTCACGGCGGTGAAGGGCGGCGCGGATTTCGTGGTGCTGACCATGTCCCTGGCGGTCGGCATCTCGTTCGCGCTGGCGCTGACCAACAAATACCTGAAGCTCAACCTGCTCTCGGTCATGACCGAGCAGGTGATCTTCGTGATGGTGCCGCCGCTGGCGCTGATCTTTCTCGTGCTCGGCACCATCTTCATCGGCCTCGCCACGCCGACCGAGGGTGGCGCGATGGGCGCGGCCGGCGCCATCCTCCTGGCCATCGGCAAGCGCCGTCTGAGCTTCGACCTGCTGCGCCAGGCGACCGAGTCGACGGCCAAGCTCTCCGCCTTCGTGCTCTTCATCCTGGTCGGCGCGCGCGTGTTCTCGCTGACCTTCTACGGCGTCAACGGCCATCTCTGGGTCGAGCATCTGCTGATCGGCCTGCCCGGCGGCGCGACGGGCTTCCTGATCGTCGTCAACGTGATGGTGTTCCTGCTCGCCTTCTTCCTCGATTTCTTCGAGCTCGCCTTCATCATCGTGCCGCTGCTCGGCCCTGCGGCCGAGAAGCTCGGCATCGACCTGATCTGGTTCGGCGTCATTCTCGCCGTCAACATGCAGACCAGCTTCATGCATCCGCCCTTCGGCTTCGCGCTGTTCTACCTGCGCTCGGTCGCGCCGAAGGAGCGCTATCGCGACAAGGTCACCGATATCGAGATGGCGCCGGTGACCACGGCGCAGATCTACTGGGGCTCGGTGCCGTTCGTGGTGATCCAGTGCATCATGGTGGCGGTCGTGATCGCGGTCCCCCAGATGGTGACGCACTACAAGGCGTCGATCATCCAGCTCGACCAGAAGGCGATCGACCAGCAGTTCGATTCGATCCAGATTCCAGGCATCGGCGGCGCCGGCGGACTGCCCGGGCTCGACCTGAATTCGCCGCCGCCGCTGAACCTGAACTGAGCGACGGCGCGCCGCCGGTCCTGCCGGCTTCGGCGGGGCGCGATCTCAGCGATAGGCGGATACGGGACCGCGATCGACCTGGCCGTGGCCGCGCACGACGGCGCGCACCGGACCCAGGCTGGTCTCGCTGCGCGCCTCGAGCTGGAGCGCGGCGCCGGCGCTGGAGCCGAACCCCGCCCGCGACTGCTTGCCGTAATCTACCCGCACCTGGCCGCCGACGCGCACGCAGACGGTCGATCCCGGCGCCCTGACGAAGCCTGGGCCGTATTCGGGGCAGGGCCTCGCGCCTGCCTCGGTTCGCGCCGGAGACGGCTTGGCGGCGGCCGGCTTGCGTCCGGGCAGCGGCTCCCCGATCGACTGCGCGGCCACGGCGCCGGCCCCCAGCAGCGAGGCGATCACGGTGGCGGCGATGACGGCGCGAGACGGCATGGGCGTTTGGTCCTGACTGGGAACGCGCGTTAGTCTACGCCTGATCGCGGCAAATGAAAAACCCCGGTCTCGCGACCGGGGTTCGACATGCATCGAGTTGGGCCGGAAACCGGCAGGTCGCTCTCTTCAGAGCTGATTGGCCGCGCGGGCGCGGATCATGAAGTTGTCGTAGGTGTATTCGGCGATCTGGAACCACAGATATTCGTCGCTGCGGAAAGCAGCCATCGATTCGTAGACCTTCTTGAAGTCGGCGTTCTTGGCCGAGGTCTCGGTATAGACCTCCTTCGCCGCCTTCAGGCATGCCTCGAGGATTTCCTGCGAGAACGGACGCAGTTGCGCGCCGCCGCCGACCAGTCGCTTCAGGGCGGCCGGATTGCGGGCGTCGTACTTCGCCATCATGTAGACCGTGG
>JAKFWE010000435.1 GCA_021732895.1 Allobosea sp.
GCTTCGATCTGATCGTCAGCGGGCTCGCGGCCGGTAGCATCGCCTTCGCCGTCCAGCGCCGGCGGAGCGCGCGGGCATGACGCAGCCGATCCCCTTTCTCGACGGCCCGTGGTGGCCCTATCTGGCGCTGATCCTGTTCGCGGTTCTCCCGACCGAGATCTGGCGTTGGCTCGCCGTGGCCTTCGCCCGCCGACTCGACCCGGCCTCGCCGCTGCTCGAGTGGGTGCGCATGGTGGCGACCGCCCTGCTCGCCGGCGTCGTCGCCAAGCTGATCGTGACGCCGCCCGGCGCGCTCGCGGCGGTTCCGCTGGCGCTGCGGATCGGGGCGCTGGCCGCCGCGATCGCGGTCATCCTGCTCGATCGTCGCCGCATCCTGCTCGCCGTGCTGGTCGGGGAGGCGGTGCTGATCGGAGGCGGACTGCTGCTGCTCTAGCCGGATCGCAGCGCGGCCCTGATCTTCTCCGCGTTCGTCGCCAGAACCTCGGGTTTCTCCATCGCGCCGGTGTGCGGGCGAAGCGCCAGGCCGGCATGGCGGGGCATGACGTGGACGTGCATGTGGAACACGACCTGCCCGCCGGCGGCCTCGTTGAACTGCTGGATGGTCACGCCGTCGGCGGCGAAGGCGGCCTTGACCGCGCGCGAGAGCCGCTGCGTCGTCAGTGCGACCGCTTTCAGCGCGTCTGGCGGCGCGTCGAGCAGATTGCGGCAGGCGGCTTTCGGGATCACCAGCACATGGCCATCGGCGCGCGGCATGATGTCCATGATCGCCAGCGTCTCCTCGTCCTCGAAGACGGTCTGCGAGGGCAATTCGCCGCGCAGGATTCTCGCGAAGACGTTGCCGGGATCATAGGCGGGCAAGGTGGGGGTCATGGCATGTCCGGCGGTTGATTGACTCGGGTCCAGCCTGTGGCGCGCCCGCGGGCGCCGTCAAGGCAGGCTGATGGAGGGCGGGCCGTCGTCGCGGAATGCCGGCTCAGGCGTCATCGCCCCGATCCTTGCGGAACGGGCTCTCCGCTTCGAGCGCCTCTTGCGCCGCCGCGATATGCGCCCTCTCGCGGCGCAGGTGGTCGGCGACGGCGCGGCGCAGACCGGGATCGACGATGTGGTGAAGCGAGCGGGTGAGCGCCGGCCGGTAGCCGCGCGCGATCTTGTGCTCGCCCTGCGCGCCGGCCTCGACGCGCTCCAGCCCATGCGCGATCGCGTAGTCGATGGCCCGATGGTAGCAGAGCTCGAAATGCAGGAAGGGGTGGTCCTCGACGCAGCCCCAGTTGCGGCCATAGAGCGTGTTGGCTCCGCGAAAATTGATCGCTCCGGCGATGTAGCGGCCCGCGCGCTTGGCCATCACCAGCACGATCCGCTCGCCCATCGCCGCGCCGACGCGCGAGAAGAAGGTCCGGTTGAGATAGGGCCGGCCCCATTTGCGCGCGCCGGTATCCTCGTAAAAGGAATGGAAATCGTCCCAGACCGCCTCCGTCAGGTCCGAGCCTGACAGAATGTCGACCGTGATGCCGTTGCCCAACGCCTCTCGACGCTCGCGCTTCAGCGCCTTGCGCTTGCGCGAGGCCAGCGTCGCCAGGAAGTCGTCATAGGCGTGGAAACCTTCGTTGCGCCAGTGGAACTGGAGATCGTGCCGCTCGAGATAGCCTGCCTCTCCCAGCGCACCGATATCGGGTTCCTGCGCGAAGGTGACATGGACCGAGGAGGCTTGGGCCTGTCCCGCGAGCGCGGCCAACCCCGCGATGAGCGCGTCCCTGGCCTCCTGGCTGCGCGCGCCGTCGGCGACGAGCAGGCGCGGCCCGGTGGCCGGCGTGAAGGGGGCCGCCACCTGAAGCTTGGGATAGTAGCGGCCTCCGGCCCGCTCATAGGCGTCGGCCCAGCCATGGTCGAAGACGTATTCTCCCTGGCTGTGGCTTTTCAGGTAGCTCGGCGCGCAGGCGAGCAGCGCCCCTTCCGCATCCTCGACAAGCAGATAGGCCGGCGACCAGCCCGTGCGCCCGCCGACGCAGCCGCTCTCTTCGAGCGCGAGCAGAAATTCATGCGATACGAAAGGGTTGTCGCCGTCTGCTCGCCCGGGCGCGGTCTCGTCTCCGCCGGCCTTCGCCGGGATGGTGGCGCGCGTCGCGGCGGTGAGGGCGAGCGGATTGGCGCAGGCGTTCCAGGCGGCGGCCGGGACCGTCTTCAGAGAGGTCGAGAGCTTGACGCCGAGCCCGGCCATGGGCCTGTTCAAGGGCGGAAGCCCTCGAACACCATCTGGTCGGCATGGTGGCCGGCGCGCTGCCGGTCCTCGGGCGATTTCACGGTCCAGGTCATCAGCGGCAATCCCAATGCGCTCCGGCACAGATAGGGCGCGGCGCTGGGCAAGTCAGCGACCTTCCACGACAGAAAATCGGGTCGGCTTTCGTCGAAATGCAGCAGGTTGGCGAGCGCATGCTTCCGGCTGGCGTCGAGATGCGCATAGTCGTCGTAGCTGTAATCCGCCATCGCGACGACGCCGCGCGGGATCGCCGGAGCCAGATCGCGCAGGGCGGCGACGATGGCGGGATCGAAGGATTTCAGGGCGATCGGCTGTCCGGAGCGTTGCGCGACGATCTCGGCGGTGCGCCGCATCAGAGCGAGATCGCCGTCGAACCGGCTCTTGATTTCGATCACCAGCGGGGTTCTGCCCGCGACCCGGTCGAGAAAGGCGGGCAGGCTCGCGATCGCGTCGCCGCCGCCTTTCAGGCCGATCGCCGAGAGCGCCGCCGCGCTTTGCGCATCCACCCGCCCGGTCGCAGCCGTCAGCCGATCGAGCACGAAGTCGTGGAACACCATCGCCTCGCCGTCGGCGCTGAGCTGAACGTCGCATTCGATGGCGCAGCCGCACGCGATCGCGGCCTCGGCCGCCGACAGGCTGTTCTCGATCGTTCCGGCCTTGGCGTCATGCAGCCCGCGATGGGCGATCGGCCGCGCGACCAGCCAGTCGAGCTTGCGATCGGCGGCCATCAGGCGATCTCGAACATGGCCTCGACCTCGACGGCGGCGTCGGCCGGCAGCTCGGCGACGCCGATCGTCGAGCGGGCATGGCGACCCTTGTCGCCGAGCACCTGCACCATCAGGTCGGACGCGCCGTTCATGATCGCGGGCAGGGCGGCGAAATGAGGAGCGGCGTTGATGAAGCCGCCGAGCCGGACGCAGCGGCGGATACGGTCGAGATCGCCGCCCAGCGCCGCCTTGGCCTGCGCCAGCACGTTGATGGCGCAGAAGCGCGCCGCCTCCAGCCCCGCCTCGTTGAAGACCTCCGCGCCGAGCTTGCCCTTGTGGCGATCGGCGAGCTTGCCGTCCGGCCCGAAGCAGAGCTGGCCGGAAATCACCAGCAGCTGGCCGGTCACGACGAAGGGCACGTAATTGGCCACGGGCGCCGCCGGGGCGGGAAGGACGATGCCGAGGGCGGCGAGTTTGGCGTCGATGTCGCTCATCCGGGCAGCTCCTGATCGCCGGCGCAAGACAAAGGCTTCCTGTCCGGTCCGCCCCTTCATGGCCGATGCCCTCGGCATCGGCAAGCCGCTGTCCGTGTTCTGCCGCGCTCACGATGGAGCGAGCCCCGGCCCGCCATGTTTGCGCCACTCCCGCACTGCACCTATCGTGCCGACACGACGCAGCAAGGTGGCATTCGGCATGAACGGCAAGGCTCCGGTCCGCGCGCTCGGCGCGGCGATGCTTCTGATGGCGCCATCGCTGGCCGACGCGCAGGCCCCCCAGGCGGAGCGCGTGGTGCTGACGCCGCATCGGGCCATCTACGATCTCGTGCTCGACCCGTCCAAGGCGGCGCGCAACGTCCAGTCGGCGCGCGGCCGCATCGCCTTCGATTTCACCGGCGACGCCTGCGAGGGGTATGCGCTCTCCTTCCGGCAGGTCACGCAGTTGACCAGCGGCGAAGGCGGCCCGCGCACGATCGACGCCCGCACCACCAGCTTCGAGGCCGGCGACGGCGCGAGCTACCGGTTCAAGACCGAAAGCTCGGCGGCCGGCGCGCCGACCGAAATCGTCGACGGCGTGGCGCGGAAAGGCGATGGCGCCGGATACGAGGTCACGCTGAAGGCGCCGAAAACCGAGACGCACCGCGAGGCCGCCGACGCGCTGTTTCCCAACGCGCAGATGAAGGCGGTGATCCAGGCCGCGCGCGAGGGCAAGAGCACCTTGAACGTGCGGCTCTATGACGGCGCCAATTCCGGCAAGGAGGTCTATGACACGCTCTCGGTCATCGGCAGGCGGATCGAGACGCCGCCGGCCGAGACGCCCTTGCAGCGGCCGGAGTTCGAGAAGCTGGCGCGCTGGCCGGTGACGATGTCGTATTTCAAGGTCGGGTCCGGCGAAACCACGCCGGCCTACACGATTTCCTTCGAACTCTTCGAGAATGGCGTCACCAGCGCGGTCAAGCTGGATTATGGCAGCTTCGCGCTGCGCGGCACGCTCACGCGTCTGGATCTTCTGCCTCGGCAGGATTGCGCGCAATAGAGGGACCACTTGCGCGTCCGGGCTCGCGCAGGCGCAGTCCCTTGCCGATCATGGCGTCGCCGAAACGGGCGCGCAGCGCATCGAGTGCTTCCTCCATCGCTTTCAGCTTCGGGGTCTCGCGGTCGGCGAGGTCGCCATGGTCCGCCGTCTCTGGCGGGCTCAGGTCGCTCGCGCCAATGCCGATCAGCCGGTAACGCGGGCCGGCGCACTCGCGCGCCAGCATCGCGCGCCCGAGGGAAAACAGCCGGGCGGCGAGTTGCGTCGGCTCGGGCAGGCGGCCGGCGCGGGTGATCGAGCGGAACTCGGCGGTTTTCAGCTTCAGCGTCACGGTCCGGCCGGCCAGCGCCTGCGCCTTTAGACGTTTCGCCGTCCTCTCGCAAAGCCGCCAGAGCACCGGCTCGAGATCCTCGAAGCGCCACAGGTCGCTGTCCAGCGTGGTTTCGCTGGAGACGCTCTTGGCCTCGCGGCGCGGCTCGACCTTGCGTTCGTCGATGCCGTTGGCGAGGCGCTTCAGCCGCGGCCCGTCCCTGCCGGCGCTGCGAAACAGCGTTTCGTCCCCGGCCGAGCGCAGGTCCCCTATCAGCCGCAGGCCCGCCGCCGCCAGCCTTTCGGCGCTGGCGCGGCCGATGCCGGGGATCAGGCCCACCGGCCTGCCGGCCAGGAACGCGACGGCCTCGCCGCGCCCGATGACCGAGAAGCCGCGTGGCTTGTCCATGTCGGAGGCGACCTTGGCCAGGAACTTGGCGTAGGACAGCCCGATCGAGATCGAGATGCCGAGCTCGCTCTCGACCTTGCCGGCGAAACGCGCCAGCGTCACCGCCGGGCTGGCATGGTGCAGGCGCTCGGTACCGGCGAGATCGAGAAAGGCCTCGTCGATCGAGATCGGCTCGACCAGCGGCGTCAGCTCCTGCATGAGCTGGCGCATCTGACGCCCCACGGCGACGTATTTCGCCATGTTCGGCCGCAGCACCACGGCATCGGGGCAGGCCTGCAACGCCTTGAACATCGGCATGGCCGAGCGCACGCCGTAGGTCCGCGCCACGTAGCAGGCGGTCGAAACCACGCCGCGCCGGCCGCCGCCGATGATCACGGGCCGGTCGAGCAGGGACGGGTCGTCGCGCTTTTCGATCGCCGCGTAGAACGCGTCGCAATCGATATGCGCCAGGCTCAGGGCGTCGCGCTCCGGGTGACGCAGCAGGCGCGGCGAGCCGCAATCGGGGCAGCGTTGCATCGTGGCGTCGGCCGGCCGGTCGACGAGGCAGTCCCGGCAGAGCGCGCGCGGGCCGGGGCCTGACGCCGGCTCGGTCATCCGTCCGCTCCGGGAGAAGGGCCGCCGAGCACGATACGGGCCTGTGCGACGATTTCGGGATTCAGGCTTAAGTTTCCGGCAAATTCGAGCAACAGCGATTCGTCGCCGTAGAGGTGGTCGAGCACGGCGGACAGGAAGGCGGGCTGGCGTGCGGCGTCGCGCAAAGTGCCCGGTCCAAGGCCCGTCAGCGCCAGAAACGGCTCGATTCGCGCGGGCTCCGCCGCGAGGAAGCCGAGCGCGCGCAGCGCCAGGTTCTCGGCCTCGTCGCGGCTGGGGGAGCTCGTCATGGGCTTTGTCGGCTCGGTCTGGTCAATCGGGTTTGCGTTTCGTCAACGGCTGGCATGCTAGCGTCATTCTTGAACGAGGCCGCCAGCTTTAAAAGTCCGGATCGCTCCGGGCCGTCATGGCGACAGAGGAGGCGGCGATGGCCAAGACGGTTCTGATCGTGGAGGACAACGAGCTCAACATGAAGCTCTTCAACGATCTCCTCGAAGCGCACGGCTACATCACGCTCAAGACCGCCGACGGCATCGAGGCGATCGAACTGGCGCGCACGCACCATCCCGACCTGATCCTGATGGACATCCAGCTTCCCGAGGTCTCCGGGCTCGAAGTGACGAAGTGGATCAAGGAGGATGATGCGCTGAAGGCGATTCCGGTGATCGCGGTCACGGCCTTCGCGATGAAGGGCGACGAGGAGAGAATCCGCGAGGGCGGCTGCGAGGCCTATCTGTCGAAGCCGATCTCGGTGTCGAAGTTCCTCGAGACCGTGCGCGCCTACGCCGGCGCCGCCTGAACCGCCGAAAGCAGCCTCATGTCCGCCCGGGTCCTCGTCGTCGACGACATCGCCACCAACCTCAAGCTGCTCGAAGCCAAGCTCTCGGCCGAGTATTTCGACGTCGTGACCGCGCTGAACGGCGTCGAGGCGCTGGCGATCTGCGAGCGCGGCGAGGCCGACATCGTCCTGCTCGACGTGATGATGCCGGGCATGGACGGTTTCGAGGTCTGCCGGCGGCTGAAGAGCGGCCCGACCACGGCCCACATCCCGGTCGTGATGGTCACGGCGCTCGACCAGCCCAGCGACCGGCTGAAGGGGCTGGACGCCGGCGCCGACGATTTCCTGACCAAGCCGCTGGACGACACGGCCCTGTTCGCCCGCGTGCGCAGCCTCGTGCGGCTGAAGTCGGTGACTGACGAACTGCGCAACCGGGCGCTTGCCTCGCGGCGCCTCGGCATCGCCGACCCCCTGGCCGCCGCCGCCGCCGAAAGCGGGCTGAACGGCAGGATTCTTCTGATCGAGGACAGGCCCACGGCATCCGAGCGCCTGTCTGGCGCCCTCGACGCCTTTCACGGCGTCGAGGTCGAGACCGATCCGCACAAGGGCCTCGTCAGGGCCGCCGAAGGCGAGTTCGACTGCGTGCTCGTCAGCCTCGATCTCAAATGCTATGACGGCCTGCGCCTGTGCAGCCAGTTGCGATCGCTGGAGCGCACCCGCAGCGTGTCCGTGCTGATGCTCGGCGAGGCCGAGGATCGCACCCGGATCCTGCGGGGGCTGGAGATCGGCGCGCACGACTTTCTCGTCCGGCCGATCGACCGCAACGAACTGCTGGCGCGCGTGCGCACGCAGATCCGGCGCAAGCGCTTCACCGAGAAACTCCGCGACAGCGTGCAGTCCTCGATGGAGATGGCGGTCATGGATCAGCTCACCGGCCTGCACAACCGCCGCTTCATGGACAGCCGTCTGGGCGTCATGTTCGACGAATCGGCGCTGCGGGCCCGCTCGCTGGCGATGCTGGTGCTCGATGTCGATCGCTTCAAGTCCGTCAACGACAGCTGGGGACACGACGCCGGCGACGAGGTCCTGCGCGAATTCGCCGACCGGGTCCGCGCCTGCACGCGCGGCATCGACCTGGTCGCGCGCATGGGCGGGGAGGAGATCGTCGTCGTGCTGCCCGACACCACGCTGGAGGCGGCCTATGCCGTCGCCGAGCGGATTCGCGAGCAGGTCGAGGCGGAACCCTTCGCCATTCACCGCAACACGCGTTCGATTTCCGTGACGGTCTCGATCGGCGTCGCCAGCCGCCGCGCCGGGGACGCCTCTTCGGCCGAGATGCTGAAGCGGGCCGACGAGGCGCTCTACCGGGCCAAGGAGAGCGGCCGCAACCGCGTCGTCGTCGCCAATGCGGCCTGAGCGGCGCGCCTCCTCGGAGATGGTTGCCAGGTAAGGTTAAGCCACGATGAATATTGGTGAATCACCTGACTTCTGTTGCGTAGGCGCGCTCCGGCTGTAGGGTCGATTTCGAGAGGGCGGCGCGTTTTGGCCGCTCCGGAACGCCCTTCGGGAACCCAGGTCCGCCGCATCTCCTGGGCGACCGGCGGGCTCGGCCGGCCGGTTGCGGATGTCTGGCCTACTCGGACGCCGCGGCCGGCTGGCCACCTCTCCGTCAGAAATAGCGCGAGAGCCAGGCGGGGATGGCGTAGCCGAACAGGCCGAAAGCGACCAGCAGGGCGAGCAGCACGACCGCCGACCTGATCCGGCTGGATGCGAAGCGCGATGAGTCGAGCTCGACGATCAGCTTCAGGAAGCCGCGCAGCGGTCCGCGAGACTGGGTCGGCTGGGGCTCGCCATTCTTGTCGATCTGATCCACGAAACTACCTCAGCATCCGGCGGCATTGTCCCGTTCGGGGAGCGGCGGACGCAAATCGCATGCCCTGCCGCGATGTCGGTGACGGCGCACCCGTCGCATTCTGCGCCTGCGTTCGTGCGGCGGATGTGACATAATCGTCGCAGCCGGTGGCGAATGCGCGTCTTGGCGGCTTCGAAGGGCGGAATCGCATGCTGCATCGCAGCAATTTAATCCTCGTTAACTAGGGCTCATGTTAGCCTGATAACGATTCGCAAGCTGCGTTCATCCGCTGCGAAGATGCTGGCCTGACATCCTCAATCAATGGAGCGACCCATGCGTATCCTCGCATTGGCGCTCTGTCTCGCGGGATCACCGTGGGGCGGAGGGCTTGTCCACGCGCATAGTTGGTACCCTTACGACTGCTGCAGCGATCGCGATTGCTGGCCGATGGGGCTGGATCGCGACGCCAGGGAGCCCGATCCACGCATCGTTCCGGGCGGATACCTGACCCATGACGGGGTTTTCGTTCCCGAACATGCGACGAGAGTCTCCAGGGACGGCCGCTTTCACGTCTGCCGAAGCGGGGGCACCTTGACCGGAACGGTCATCGCGCCGACGCAGAAGCCGTTCTGCCTCTTCGTGCCCAAGCCGTCCTACTAGACGGCTCGCCATCACAACGAAAAGCCGCCCCTTCCGGGGCGGCTGGTCGATGGTCGCCCGGCGGCGCGAACAACCGGGATCACTTGATCTTGGTTTCCTTGAACTCGACGTGCTTGCGCGCGACGGGGTCGTATTTCTTCTTGGACATCTTCTCGGTCATCGTGCGGGAGTTCTTCTTCGTGACATAGAAGAAGCCCGTATCGGCGGTCGAGAGCAGTTTGACTTTGATGGTCACGGCCTTGGCCATGGCGTTATCCTCAAACCTTGCACGCCTGCGGCGCACGAAAACAAAACAGCCGGGGCGAGCCCGGCAAACCGTGATCGGCTGATGCCGCATGCCGCCTGTGAAGTCAAGGCGCCTGCCGTGCGCGGCGCGCCCGTGGCCGGCCTTTTCGCCGGGCCCTTCGCGCCGCGCACGGCAGGCGCCTTGACTTCA
>JAKFWE010000437.1 GCA_021732895.1 Allobosea sp.
TCCGGATTGTCAGCACGGCATGGCCGGCGTTCTCCTCGTCGATCACGACCGTCATCAGCATGGCGCGGCGCGGGACGCCCGCCTCCACGAGGCGCTTGCGCTTGAGCAGGGCGTAATCCTCGCAGTCGCCCTTGCCGTCTTCCGGCAGATCCCAGCGATCGACGACGCCCCAATGGTCCTGGTCGATCACCGCCTCGATCTCGCGATTGACGCGGCCGTTGAGCGCCACGATCGTCTTCCAGAGCTTGGGCGTCATGGCGACGCGATCGGGCTCCGAGACATCGACGCGGCATTCGGCCGGAATGCGCCGGCAGAGATCGCTCCAGGCGTAAGGCGCGCGGGCCTCGCCGGATGCGACGATGGTCGCGCTCGTGACCGGCAGGCCGGCCGGCTGCTGGGCCTGAGTCGCCGAGATTGCGGCGCCGAAGATCGCAACGGTGAGAGCAGCCAATTCCCTGTTGATCGAAAGCATGTCGTCCCCTTTCTTGTCCCTGGGGCCGACCATGCGAGATACGAATGGCTATCGGTTGAAGCAGATGCGAGCAATTTTATCCAATTCTATTTCGACATCTCAGATCAGTCAGTAGTATAAATTTCCACAAAACATCAAGGTAATAAATACGAGCGCTTCATTCAGCGTCGGTTAACTGTAAAGTTTGTCGTGGAATGGCGATAGGTCATTAACGCTGCGCGATGCCGCCGCGATCGCGGAGGACGCGCCCGACGAATCGCGAAAGGTCATGGCCGGCTCGCGCCAGTGGCGCGAGCCGGATCACCGTCGGTGACTGGATTTCGGACGCCGGACGCCGGCGGGCGAGCGGATCAGAGCTCGAGATTCTCGTCGAGCAGGTCGGCTGAGAGCGGGAAGCGGAACTCGGCCGCATAGCCGCCGTCGAACCGCCGCACGATCCGCGCCGGCGTCGCGCCGATCCTGACGGACGTGTTCATCGGCCAGTTCTCGTCGCTGGAAAAGGCCGCGCCCGACAGCGAGATGTCGATGATCCGGACGACGCGCTCCGAGCCGTCGTCGAACGTCAGGATCGTCCGCGGATTGCGCGGCACGATGCGTTCGTGGCGGCGATCCTCGGGAAGGCCGAGCTCCTCCCGGTTGGCGAGCCAGGTCAACTGGGCGGTGAATTTCTCGCGCTTGCGGCTGGTCGCGGTGATGGTCATCGCGAAGCCTTCCATCGTGGTGCGGACGGCGATGCCCTCGATGCGGCCGAGATGCTCGAGATAGACGATGACGCGGTCGCCCGGCGCGGCCTTCGCCGGCGCCACCAGATTCAGGCCGCCGGGCGAGATATCGACCGTCTGGCAGGGATACTCCATGCGGTTGGGCAGCATATAGCGGCCGAGCAGCATGACTTTCATGCGCTGGTGCCGCCGGCGCTCGGCGGCGCGGGTGGCTACATGGGCTGGCTGCAGGGCGCTGAGCATCGAGGGTCCGCCTGATTTGCGGCGATCCTAGCGGCGCGCTGGTTAACGGCTCGTTAGATTGTTCAGGTTCGACCGCCCGGCAGGAGCAGAAACTTCGGCGGGGTCGCGCGCGCGACCGGTGGTGGCCGGTGCGCTTCCGCGCTCGGCCACAGCATCCGCAGCGAGATCATCCGCATCGTGTCGAGCGTGTCGACGCCGAGCCACTCCGGAGAGGCGGCGGGCGATAGCGAACCGAGCACGCGAGCGTGGGTGCGGCCGCGATAGCGCAGCGGCAGCAACAGCAGTTCGAGGTAGACCGGCGAGCCGTTCACGGTTTCAGCCGACAGACCGGCGACGGCGCCGGCGCTCTCGTCCATTACGGTCTGGACGAGGCGGCGCATGTCGCCCTGCGCTTCGACGTCCGGCCACAGCGCGGCGAAGCTGCGGCCGCGCAGTTCGCCGCCGAACAGGGCGCAAAGGCGCGTCCCCGCGAGGCGGAAGACCGGCCCGATCGGCTCGTTCTCGAGCACGAACGTGTCGGACAGCCCGTGGCGCATCGCGCCGGGCTCGATCTCGCCGCGCTCGGGCGCGGTGCGCTCGCCGCGCAGCGCGTCCCAATAGTCGAAAACCAGACGGGTCGTGGCGTTCTTCATGCTGGCGTCCAGTGCTGCCTGTCTTGCGTTCCGGCCGGCGCCGCGCCGTTCTGGCGCGAAACCGTTCCGGGCGGGGACGATCCGGTCCTTGCGGAATAGAGGGACGCAGATGGCATGCCGTCTTGCCACGGCGTTCGAGCCGGGGGATCGGCAAGGTCGCGTTAGGGTTAACGAAACCTTGCGTTTGTGGATAACCCGTTAAAATGCCTATCAATCACCATCGATTTTTCGGCATCGCCGCATCCGCCAGGGGTGGTGGGGACGTGACCGGGACGGCAGCACGCGGCGCGCCCTGCTTGGCTCACGATCCGGACAGGGGAGGGCTCGCGGCCCTCCCCTTTTTCGTCGAGGGCGCGGGTTCGGCGACTGGGGCGCTTGCCTCGCGGGCGGCGCTTCGGCAAGGGATGGGACCATGTCGGAGAACCATGCCCAAGCCGGCCCGCCGCCAGGGCGCGAGCCGATCCTGAACCTGCCCGGGGTCGTGATCTGGATCGGAACCGCGCTCGTCCTGGTCCATGGCGGCCGGGAGCTGCTTTCGGCCCACGACGATTTCGTCCTTCTGTCCTGGCTCGCCTTCGTGCCGGCGCGGCTCAGCCTGTGGCTGGCGCCAGAGCGCGCCCGGGACATCCTGTCGTCCCTGTCGCAGTCGCTGGCGGGGCAGGACATCGCCGACAGGCTCGCGCTGGTGCGCCTGCTGCTCGCCGATGGCGGGCCACGCCTGTGGAGTCTGCTCAGCTACGGGCTGCTGCACGGCTCCTGGCTGCACCTGATCTCCAATCTGGTCTGGTTCGCGGCCTTCGGCAGCCCGGTGGCGCGCCGGCTGGGCCCTGGGCGCGTCCTCAATCTGCTCGCCCTTTCGACGATCGCCGGCGCGCTGCTGCACTGGTGGTCGCGCGAACTCGACGTGCTGCCGCTGGTCGGCGCGTCGGCGGCCGTGTCCGGGGCGACCGCCGCCGCGATCCGCTTCGTCTTCGCGCCGGGGCTGCGCTTCGGGGCGCTGGGCGATGACGCCGTGGTTCGGGCCATCCCCGCCGAGCGCTTCGGCGGCCTCTGGCGCAACCGGCGGGCGATGCTGTTCATCGTGATCTGGTTCGTCACGAACCTGCTGTTCGGGGCCGGGCTGGTGCCGATTCTGGGCGACGAGACCAGCATCGCCTGGGAGGCGCATATCGGCGGCTTCCTCGCCGGCCTCCTGCTGTTTCCCCTGCTCGACAGGGGCGCGGTGCGGCGCTGACGGTTCGCGCGGCCGCCCGCCGGGCGCCAAGCCCGGCTCGTCCGACCGTCCGCGCCTTGCCGTCGCCACGGTCCTGGTTCACAATCGTGTCAGAGCGAGGGGCTTTGCCGTGGCCTTGTGGCGATCCGCTCCGTCAAGGGTCCGGTTCAGGCGTCGCGCCGAACATGCGCGCCGGCCAACGGTGCGCGTAACCGGAGGATGGCCTGCATGAACGTGGCGCAATTGCTCGGTGACAAGGGTCACGACGTCTTTTCGGTGCAGCCGCACCGCACCCTGGCGGAGGCTGTCCGCACGCTCGCCGAGCGGCGCATCGGCGCGGTGGTGGTGACCGGCGCGGATGGCGGCCTGCTCGGCATCCTGTCCGAGCGCGACATCATCCGCGCGCTGGCGCAATCGGGTCCGGCCGCGCTCGAAACGCCCGTGTCGCGCGCCATGACGGCCAAGGTCGTCACCTGCCGGACGCAAACCAGCATCGACGAGTTGATGGAGATCATGACCTCGGGCCGGTTCCGCCACGTGCCGGTGCTGGAGAACGACCGGGTCGCCGGCGTGATCTCGATCGGCGACGTGGTGAAATACCGTCTCGCCGAAGTCGAGGCCGAAAGCCGGGCGATGCGCGACTATATCGCGATGGCCTGAGGCGCCGGCTCAATCGACCGGCAGGCGGCAGGCGGCGATCACCGCCTCGATCTCGTCGAGGGCGCGCAGCGCGGCCTGACGGCCGAGCTCGACCGTCTCCTGCGCGCGGTGGAAGTCGAACAGGCCGACGCGGGCGAGCTTTGGGCCGATCATCACGTCGGGCGGGTCCCCGGCCAGGCGCGAGCGCGAGATCCGGTCCTGCGTGATGTTGAAGGCGTCGATCATGACGCCGGCTAGGCCCGGCTGGTCCGCGGCGGGGCGCCCGACCAGGCCGCGCACGCGTCTTGCGGCGCCGCTGATGCCGCCGAGCCAGCGCCGGCCGTTGCGCGCCTCGGGCTCGGCTGGGGCCACCGGATCGGGCTCCGCGCCATGGCTCTGGATCGTCGTGCCGCGGCCGGCGAGTTCGCTGTTCAGGTTGACGCAGATCACGACATCGGCGCCGAGCGCGCGCGCGGCGGTCACCGGCACGGGATTGACCAGCGCGCCGTCCATCAGCCAGCGCCCGCCGAGCTTGACCGGGTCGATGACGCCGGGCAGCGCATAAGACGCGCGCAGCGCCTCGACGAGCGGGCCATGCGTCAGCCAGATTTCGTGGCCGGTGCCGAGTTCGGTGGCGATGGCGACGAAGCGCTGCTCCATCGCTTCGATGCGCAGATCGGCGAGATCGCGCTCGAGCAGGCGCTTCAGCCGCCCGCCGGCGATCAGGCCGGCGCCGCCGATGTGGAAATCCATCAGGCCGACGACGCGGCGCTTGGTCAGGGTGGTGGCGAAGTCGGCGAGTTCCGGCAGCTTGCCGGCGCAAAAGCAGCCGCCGACCACGGCGCCGATCGAGGTCCCGGCGATGATCTCCGGCGCGAAGCCGGCCTCGGCCAGGACCTGGATGACGCCGATATGGGCCCAGCCGCGCGCCGCGCCGCCGCCCAGCGCGAGGCCGATCCGGGGGCGCCCGGGATGGCGCGGCGGAGCGACGCTGACATCGTTCATCGTGGCTCCACCCCCGCCCATTCCAAAGGCTCGCCGAGTGATGTCGTCCCACAGCATGAACGTGTCCCTCCACGGGACAGTCAGGCTGCCATGGCGACCGTGAGCGGATCGTGAACGCGCCTTCGCATGGTTGCCGTTATCGGCGGCTTTTGACGGAAACATGAAGGCATGGTGAAAGCATCGCCAACGGGCGGGCCGGCAGGCGCGCGCCCTCAGCCGAAAGCGAGCGGCAGGGCGGCGTCGGCCCCCGTCGGCTTGACCCGATAGAAGCACGAGCGTCGGCCAGTATGGCAGCAGCCGCCGTCGCCGGCGACGGCGACCCTGATCCAGATCGCGTCCTGGTCGCAATCGACGCGCATCTCGACGATGCTCTGGATCTGGCCCGAGGTCGCGCCCTTGCGCCAGAGCTCGCGACGCGAGCGCGACCAGTACCAGGCCTCGCCGGTCTCGATGCTGAGTTGCAGCGATTGCGCGTTCATATGCGCCACCATCAGCACCTCGCCGGTCGCGGCGTCGGTCGCGACGCAAGTCACCAGCCCGTCGGCGTCGAACCGGGGGGCGAAGGTCGCGCCTTCTTCGATCGCGGCTTTGGTTTCGAGGTTGGGGAACGGGTTCACGGGAACTCCATCGGTTCGGCGCCCGATCGGCCGCACGGGATGTCCGCGGCCAGGGCGATCGGGTGATCGCGAGGCAAATCAGGAATCCGGCGCGGCGGTCGCTTCGTCAAACAGGCCCGGATCGTTCAGCGCGCGCGCGAGGATGAGCGCGCCCTCGAGCCTAGCGAGCAGGGCCGCCGGCTTCTCGCCGCGCCGCACCGCCGCCGGGGCGCGTTCGAGATAGTCGAGGATCAGGCCGAAGAAGTCGGCCACGGCCGCCGCGACCGGCGGCGGCAAGGCGTCGCGCTCGGCGCCGAACAGGCCGCAAAGGCACATGCGATCGTCGATCAGAAGCGCGTCCCGAAACAGCGATACGACACGGGCGCGGCCTGCTCCGGGCGCCAGATCGTCGGGATCGCCGAGCTTCTCGGCGACGCGCAGCGTGTAGCGCCGCGCCAGCGCCTCGGCGAGTTCGCCCTTGGTCGGGAAATGATAATGCACGCTCGAGCTCTTGATCCCGACGTCCTCGGCCAGGTCGCGAAAGCTGAAGCCGTGATAGCCCGCCATGCGCGCCCGCTTCTCGGCGGCGTCGAGGATCTGATCGCGGGCTGACTGGTCAGGCATGAAGGGCTTTCTACCGAGCGATAGATAGGACTTGACGGCCGCACTCTCAACTGACAATTTCCATGTCTATCTATCAGTAGATAGATTCAACGGAGAACGCAGTCATGACGGATTCACTGAGCCTGGTGGTGGGGGGTTCTTCGGGCATGGGGCTCGCGACGGCAATGCGGCTCGCGGCCGAAGGGCGGACCGTCGCCATCGTCGGCCGCGATACCGGAAAGCTCGAGGCCGCCGGGGCGCGGATCGCTTCCGCCGGCGGCGGCAGAGCCGAAACGATCTCGGCCGATCTTTACGATCGCTCGGCCGTGGACGAACTGGTCGCCCGCATCGAAAGCGAGGGCCGCCATATCGACAGACTGGTCAACGCCGCAGGCTATTTCTTCCCGAAGCCCTTCCTCGACCATGCCGGCGCGGATTTCGACCGTTATCACGCGCTCAACCGGGCCATCTATTTCGTCACCCAGGCCGTCGCGCGGAACATGGCGGCGCATGGCGGCGGCTCGATCGTCACGATCGGCTCGATGTGGGCGCGTCAGGCGGTCAAGGCCACGCCCTCTTCCGCCTATTCGATGGCGAAGGCCGGCCTTCACGCCATGACCCAGCATCTGGCGATGGAGCTCGCGGGGCACGGCATCCGTGTCAACGCGGTCGCTCCAGCCGTCGTCGTCACGCCGATCTATGGCGCCTTCATCGCACCGGATGCGATCGAGGAGACGCTGACGGGCGGCTTCGACGCCTTCCATCCCATCGGCCGGGTCGGCCGGGCGGATGATGTCGCCGCCCATATCGCATTTCTGCTGTCGGAGCGGGCAGGCTGGACGACCGGCGCAATCCACGATGTCGATGGCGGCGTCATGGCCGGCCGCAACTAGCGACGCGGGCGGTTCGGGTCGGAACCCGGCGCGGCGTCCGCCTGGGCGCTCCAAGCTCCCGAGCCGCGCACCCGACAGCGCGCGGCCCGCCCGCGCGCCGGCCCGATCACAGTCCCGGCGACTTGACCATCGTGAAGAAGCGGACCTGCTCGCCGGGGTCCCTGAACAGGCCGGTATATTGCGTCGTCATGGTCGAGGCGCCGTGCTTCTGCACGCCGCGCATCGACATGCACATGTGCTCGGCCTCGACCAGGACGGCGACGCCGCGCGGTTTCAGCGCCTTATCGACCGCCTGCGCGATCTGCGCCGTCATCGTCTCCTGCGTCTGCAGGCGGCGGGCGTAGATGTCGACGACGCGGGCGAGCTTCGACAGCCCGACGACGCCCTTCGCCGGATAATAGCCGATATGGGCCTTGCCGACGAAGGGCACCATATGGTGCTCGCAGTGCGAGTAGAACGGGATGTCGCGCACCAGGACCATGTCCTGATAGCCCTCGACCTCCTCGAAGACGCGGTCGAGCGTCTCCGCCGCGTCCTCGTCATAGCCCTTGTAGAACTCACGGTATGCTTTTGCGACGCGCCGCGGCGTGTCGGTCAGGCCCTCGCGCGACGGGTCGTCGCCGGCCCAGAGCAGGAGGGTGCGCACGGCCTCCTCGGCCTGTTCCTGAGTCGGCTGCTTGATGAGAAACTTGTCTGCGGAGGGGCTGAGCGCCCGCTCGACGGACAAGGACTTAACCACAGGGTTCATGTGGCGCCTCCCGTTACGGTGAAATGTCCTACGCAACCGGGCCGGGATTGGACCAGTGCGGCGCGGCGCAATGCCGCGCGGGCAGTTCGACAAGTTTCTCTCCGGCGCGGCGGCCGGACTGGCTCTCCCATCGGTTGCAGCGCATGATTATATGAACGGCGAAGCCGGCTGTTCCAAGCCGACCGGGATCACGACATGCTGAGCGACGTCTACAACAAGCGCATCCTCGAGCTGGCCGCCAACATTCCCCTCCTGGAGCGGCTGGAGCAGCCGGACGCCACCGCGAGAGCGCATTCGCGCCTGTGCGGTTCGACCGTCACGGTCGATCTCGGCATGGAGGGCGACGTCGTCACCGCCTTCGGTCACGATGTGAAGGCCTGCGCTCTGGGCCAGGCGTCGTCCTCGATCATGGCGCGCCACGTCATCGGCTCCACGGCGGCCGAATTGCGCGCCGTGCGCGAACAGGCCCGCGCCATCCTGAAGGACAACGCCGAGCCGCCGGGAGGCAAATGGGCCGATCTCGCGGTGCTCGTGCCGGTGCGCGACTACAAGGCCCGCCACGCCTCGACGCTGCTGACATTCGACGCGGTGATCGACGCCATCGGCCAGATCGAGAGCAAGGCTTCCCGCCCCTGAATTGCGGGCTCTACAGGCCGAGCGCCTTGCGGATCTCGGGGCGCGTGTCGTCGAAGCGGCTCCGGAAGGCCGGCTCGGCCAGCAGGGCGGCCGCCACGTTCTGGCCCGCCTTCTCGCCCGCGACCAGATCGCTGGGATAGTGGAAGCCGCAGATCAGGCGGCTCTCGCCGTAGCTCGCGACGCGTTCGGCGAACTTCTCGCGGAGTTCGGGGGCGGCCTCTCCGAGCAGCGCCGCGTAGAGCGCCGCCGTCGCGGCGTGGCCGGCCGGGAACGAGCTGCCGGTCGGTCGCCCGCCGGGGCACGGCTTGACCCGGACCTTGTTCCAGACCGAGAACGGCCTTGGACGATTGGTCAGGCGGCGCACGCCCAGCAGCACGATGCCGAGCTCGATCTGCGCCTCGCGGAACAGCAGCCGCGTCTCGCGCTGCGCGCTTTCGACATATTTGTTCTCGATGCCGTCGAGAAAGCGCGCCAGGGTTTGGTGCTGGTCGGCGATCGCCTCCTTCTCGCGCTCGGGCGTGCGCGTCAGGGTCAATTGCAGGACGCGCTCGAACTCGGCCTTCGCCTCGGGCGTGTTCTGCGCCGGCGGCAGGCCGATCACCGGTGCGATGTCGATCTTGCCCGGATCGAGCCAGATCGGGATGGTGCGCTGCTGGGCCAGCGCAGGCGAGCACAGCAGCGCGGCGGCGGCCATCAAGACGGCGGCGCGGCGGCGGGCGGGCTGGTTCGGAACGGGACGGGGCATGGCGAATCTCGAGACGAACGAACCCGACGATGAGACCGCATCGAATCGCGCCTTGTCACGTCTTTTCGCGCAAGCCGGTCCAGTCGGGCGCGCGCCGCGCCGGGGCGCGCATTACCTCATTCGCGGCTATCAGCTCAGCCTGTCGCTGCTGATCGGCCGGCAATGCCGGCACTGGCCGAGCTGCTCGGATTACGCCGACGAGGCGATCCAGCGCTTCGGGCTTTGGCGCGGCGGCTGGATCGCGTTCGCCCGGATCTGCCGCTGCACGCCGCTCGGCAGCAGCGGCATCGACCTCGTCTGCGAGGAATTGCCGGCCGGCGCGGCCTGGTATAGGCCGTGGTCCTACGGCCGCTGGC
>JAKFWE010000172.1 GCA_021732895.1 Allobosea sp.
GGTCGCGCCCATGACGATGCCGACCAGGATGATGCCGATCCCGAGGCCGCCGCGCGTGGCGCCGGCGAGATGGCCGACCACCTCCATCAGGTCTTCCGCGAGGCGGGATTTCTCCAGCATCACGCCCATGAAGACGAAGAGCGGAATGGCGAGCAGCGTGTAGCCGGTGACCACGCCGAAGATGCGGTTCGGCAACAGGTTGAACAGGCCCGCGCCGAAGCCGAGCCAGCCGAAGATGAAGCCCGACAGCGCCAGCGTCAGCGCGACGGGAAAGCCCAGCAGCAGGAAGCCGAAGAAGGCGACCAGCATGCAGAGGGCGAGGATTTCGTTCAAAGGCACCGGCTTGGGCTTTCGGCTCTGTCGTCGTTGCGAGGCGCGCAAGCGACGAGGCGATCAAGGGGGCGTCAGGCGCGGCGCCGGATTGCTTCGCTGCGCTCGCAATGACGGCGTGTTCGGCTCTGACTGGACCTGCTCAAGCCCGTTGCAGCCGCGCAAGATGGCGCAGCGTCTCCGCCGCCATCTGCAGAAACAGAACGGCGAAGCCGAAAGGGATGAAGGCCTTCAGCAGGTAGCGGTAGGCGATGCCGCCGGGATTGGCCGAGCCCTCGTCCTGCGCCAGCGACTGGCCGACATAGCGCAGGCTCAGCCAGACGATCAGCAGCGCGATCAGCGCGAACAGGAAAGAGCACAGGAGGTCGATCGAGACCTTCAGGCGCTCCGGAAAGCCGGCATAGAAGATATCGACCCGGACATGGTCGCCGTTCAGCAGGGCGAAGGACATGCCGAGCAGGCAGATCGGCACGAACAGGTGCCATTCCAGCTCCTGCGCCCAGACCGAGCCGAGCGAGAAGCCGTAGCGCAGCAGCACGTTGCCGGCCATCACCAGGACCAGCGCGAACAGACACCAGGCGCCGAGGCGCCCGATGACGTCGACGACGCGCTCGAGCCGGCCGGCGGCCCGCTCCAATGCGCCCATCAGAGCCGGACCTTGTTGTGGTAGACGCCTTCCGAAAGCGCGGTCCAGGGCTCGTACTTGGCCTTGAAGGCGAAATAGCTATCATGGACTTTCTTGACGACCGGGTCCTTGGCGACGGCCTCCTCGAGCACCTTGCCGGTGATTTCGCGCAGCGAGGCCACCACGGCGTCGGGCAGGGGAGCGGCGATCACGCCCTGATTCTTGACCAGATCCTCGAAGGCCTCGGCGTTGTTCTTCTGGGCCCAGGCCTCGCTGACGGCGTTGCAGGCGTCGGCGGCGCTGGTGACGATGGCTTGCAGGTCCTTGGGCAGCGAATCCCAGGCGCGCTTGTTCACGACGAGTTCGGAGACGGTCGCGGTCTCGTGCCAGCCGGTGGTGTAATAGTATTTCGCCACCTTCTGCAGGCCGAGCTGACGGTCGAGGAAGGGGCCGACGAACTCGGCCGCGTCGATCACGCCGCGCTCCAGCGCCGGGAAGATCTCGCCGCCCGGCAGCAGCCGGACATCGACGCCGAGCTGCTGGTAGACGCGTCCGGCGAGGCCGGGGATGCGCATCTTCAGCCCCTTGAAATCGTCGATCTTCTCGATCGGCTTGCGGAACCAGCCGGTCATCTGCACGCCGGTGTTGCCGCAAGGCATCGGCACCAGCCCGAAACGCTCGTAGACCTCGCGCCAGAGCTGGATGCCGCCGCCCTCGTAGAGCCAGCCGTTCATGCCCTGGAAATTCAGGCCGAAAGGCACCGCGGTGAAATACTGCGCCGCGAAACTCTTGCCGGTCCAGAAATAGGAGTTGCCGTAGTTCATCTCGACAGTGCCGGCGGAGGCCGCGTCGAAGCCCTCCAGCGCCGGCACGAGTTCGCCCGCGCCGAAGAACTGGATCTTGAGCCGGCCGCCCGACATGTCGTCGATACGCTTGATCAGGTCGGTGGCCGAACCGGGACCGACCGAATAGAACGCCGCGCGCGGGCCGTAGGCGCTCGTCATCTTCCAGGAGAAACGCGTCTGCGCGCGGGCCACGGCTGGCGCGGCGATTGCGGCGCCGGCGCCGAGCAGGCCGGTCTTGAGAAGGTTTCTGCGGTCCATTTTCGCCTCCCGTCGGGTGAATTTGGACGGCGGGTCAGCAAGCGATGTGCCAGCAGCCCGGTGCTATCGGCGAAGAAGTCTTTCCAGAACCTTGCCTAAATGCGGCGGCGGCGGCCGCGGGCGCCGACGGCCGCAGCGTCGGCGCCCAGTTTGTCGGCAGGGTCACTCTCGACTGCATGCAGATTCGGCAACCGGCTGCATGCTGATCGCGATCCGTCTCAGCGCCGGATGATCGTGCCCGAGCCCGTATCGGTGAACAGCTCGATCAGCGCCGCATGCGGCACCTTGCCGTCCAGGATGACGACGGCCTCGACGCCCTTTTCCAGCGCGTAGATGCAGGTCTCGATCTTCGGGATCATGCCGCCCGAGATCGTGCCGTCGGCGATCAGCCGGCGGCACTGCTCGATCGACAGATCCGGGATCAGGTTCTTGTCCTTGTCGAGCACGCCGGGCACGTCGGTCAGCAGCAGCAGCCGCTTGGCGTTGAGCGCGCCCGCGATCGCGCCGGCGAAGGTGTCTGCGTTGACGTTGTAGGTCTGACCGTCGGCCCCCGCGCAGACCGGGGCCAGCACCGGGATCAGCTCCGCCTTCAGCACGGCGTCGAGCACCGTGGTGTCCACGGTTTCGGGCTCGCCGACGAAGCCGAGATCGAGCACCTCCTCGATCTTCGAATCGGGATCGACGATGGTGCGCGTCACCTTGCGGGCGGTGACCATGTTGCCGTCCTTGCCGCAGAGCCCGATCGCCTTGCCGCCCTCGCGCGAGATGTAGCCGACGATCTCCTTGTTGACCGAGCCGGCGAGGACCATTTCGACAACGTCCACGGTGGCGGCGTCGGTGACGCGCAGCCCCTGCTTGAACTCGGACTGGATGCCCAGCTTGGTCAGCATGCGGGCGATCTGCGGCCCGCCGCCATGGCAGACCACGGGCTTCACGCCCGACTGCTCCAGCAGCACCACGTCCTCGGCGAAATCCTCGGCCGTGGCGGCGTCGCCCATGGCGTTGCCGCCGTATTTGATGACGATCACCTCCTGATCGTAGCGCTGCATGTGCGGCAGCGCGACGACGAGAAGCTCGGCGACCTGCGAGGGCGTCAGGAGAGCAGGGTTGATCATGAAGGAGGCTCCGCAGGGCGCGTCGGAAAATCCGACGGAGCGGCTTCTAGCGGACAATTGCCGGTTGCGGAAGAACGCCCTGCGTCAGGCGCGCCTCGCGAACAGCGCCGCCAGCGCCAGCCCGGCCCAGCCGCCGAGCGTCAGGAAACCGCCTGCCGGCGCGGCGCCGGCGAAAAGGCGCTCGGTCTGGAAACCGCGCCGCGCCAGATCGGCCGCAAACAGCGCGACGCCGAGGATCAGAACCGCCAGGGCGATCCGCGCCGTCAGGTCGTGCATCAGCCCGGCCCGGCGCGTGGCCGTGGCGGCGATCACGACAGGCGCGTGGAACAGCAGCATCTGGCCGGCGGTCTGCACCGTCTCCGCGCTGACCGTATGCGCGGCCGCGGCGAGCAGCGCGACGCCGGCGAGCCCCATGAGGGCGGCGAGCACGAGATGGATGCGCGTCGCGGTCACCAGCATCGCCTCACTCCCGCTCCGCCAGCACGCGCCCCACCGCCGCGCGCAGCTCGGGAATGCCCAGCCCGCTCTCGCTAGACGTCAGCAGCACTTCGGGAAAGGCCGCCGGGCGGCGCTTGATCTCGTCATAGGTCGCCTCGCGCATGAACTGCTGGTCGGCCTGCTTGATCGCGTCGCCCTTGGTGAGCACGACCTGGTAGGACATCGCCGCCTTGTCGAGCGTCTCCAGCACCGCGCCATCGACGTCCTTGAGGCCGTGGCGGGCGTCGATCAGCAGATAGACCCGCATCAGGTTCGGCCGGCCGCGCAGGTAGTTGTGGATCAGGTTGGTCCAGGAGGCGACCTTCGCCCGGCCGACGGCGGCGTAGCCGTATCCCGGCATGTCGACGATCGTGAGCCGCTCGTCGGCGCCGACCTGGCGGAAGAAGTTGAGTTGCTGGGTGCGGCCGGGCGTATGCGAGGTCCGCGCCAGCGCGTTGCGCCGCGTGACCGCGTTGATCAGGCTCTACTTGCAGACATTGGAGCGGCCGGCGAAGGCGATCTCGTGGCCGACCATCGGCGGCAGGTCGTCGACATGGGTCGAGGCCCAGACGAAGTCCCACGGCCCCTCGAAGAGTTTTCTGGCGGCCTCGATCTCGTCTTCGGTATAGGGCGTCGTCGTGCTGGCGGTCATGACCCTGCCTACACGGCGGCTCGCAGCGCGTCGATGTCGGCTGAGGTGATCGCGGCGATATTGCGTGAGATCCGGTCGGCGCCCCAGTTCCACCAGGCGACGGCGAGAAGCTCCGCCACGACCTCGGGCGAAAAGCGCAGCTTCACGACGCGCCCGGGATTGCCGGCGACGATGGCGTAGGGCGGGACATTCTTCACAACTTGCGCCCGCGTGCCGATGATCGCGCCATCGCCGACCGTGACGCCGGGCATGATCACCGCCTCGCGGCCGATCCAGACGTCATTGCCGATCCGCATGTCGCCGCGCGAGCCGCTTCGGTCGGTCCTGTAGTCGGGCGCGCCGTCGAGACCGAACATGCCGAAAGGGTAGGTCGAGAAGCCGCCCATCGGATGGTTGGCGCCGTTCATCACGAACTGCGCGCCCTGGGCGATCGCGACGAAACGGCCGATGATCAGCCGGTCGCCGATGAAGTCGAAATGGTAGCGCACGCAGCGCGCGACGAAATGCTCCGGCCCGCGCGAGTCGTCATAGTAGCTCCAGTCCCCGACCTCGATCAGCGGATGATCGACGATCGCGCGCAGAAAGGCGGTTCCCTTCCAGCCCGGGATCGGATGACGCGTGAGGGGATCGGGAAGCGGCATCGGGGCGGATGGCAAGAGCTAGTGGCGAGGGCGAATGGAGCCGGCTGCGCGCCATTCGCCATGCGCCGCTCTCATTTCTTGTTGCTGTTTGCGGGCTTGGCGGCGCCCGTGACGGCCGCGGGCGCCTTCTTGCGGCGGGTCGGCCTCGCCGCGCCATCGTCGGCGGCCGTTGGCGGGTTCTCGACGGGTTTGCTCGCCGCCGCTGCGCCCGCAGTCGCCGTCGCGGGCTTTTTTCCGAACATGCTTTTGATGTTGTCGAACAGCTCGATCTTAACGCCATGCTTCCGCATGATGTAGCCCTGCTGGAGGATCGAGAGGAAGTTGTTCCAGGCCCAGTAGATCACCAGACCGGCCGGGAAGGTGCCGAGCAGGAAGGTGAAGAACACCGGCATCCAGGTGAACATCATCTTCTGGACCGGATCCGGCGGCTCCGGGTTCATCTTCATCTGCACGAACATCGTCAGGCCCATGATGATCGGCCAGACGCCGATCAGCAGGAAGGCCGGGACGGCGAAGGGCAGGAGCCCGAACAGGTTGAAGATCGAGGTCTGGTCCGGCGCGGCGAGATCGCGGATCCAGCCGAAGAACGGCGCATGCCGCATCTCGATGGTGATGAAGATGATCTTGTAGAGCGCGAAGAAGACCGGAATCTGGATCAGCACCGGCCAGCAGCCGGCGAGCGGGTTGATCTTCTGGGTCTTGTAGAGCTCCATCAGCGCCTGTTGCTGCTTCATCTTGTCGTCGGCGTAGCGCTCGCGCAGGGCGAGCATTTCCGGCTGCACCGCCTTCATCTTCGCCATCGAGGCGTAGGACTTGCTGGCGAGCGGGAAGAACAGCAGCTTGAGGAGGACGGTGACGACGAGGATCGCGACGCCGAAATTGCCCGAGAACCGGAACACCCAGTCCATCACGTAAAACAGCGGCTTGGTGATGAAATAGAACCAGCCCCAGTCGATCAGCAGCTCGAAGCGCTTGATCCCGAGATCCTTCTCATAGCCGTCGATGGCCGAGACCTCCTTGGCGCCGGCGAACAGCCTGGCCTGCGAGGTGGCGTTGGTCCCGGGCGCGACCGTCACCGCCTCGCCGAGGAAATCGGCCTGATAGGTTCGGGCCGCCCCGGTCTGCACCGAGGAATAGCGGCCGTCGTATTTGCGCTCCTGGTCGGGAATGACGGCCGCCGCCCAGTATTTGTCCGTGATGCCGACGAAGCCGCCGACGGTGTCCTTCCAGACCCTGCCGTTGGTTCCCGGCGCCAGTTGCGGCTCCTTGTCGACCGCGTCATAGCCGTACTCCTGCAACCCGGCTTCGCCGAGATTGCCGATCAGGCCCTCATGCAGCACGAAGAAGCCCAGCGTCGCGGGCTTGCCGTGCCGGACGACCTGACCATAGGGAAACAGCGTGACGGGGCCCGCGCTCTTGTTCTCGACCTCGTCGCGGAAGGAGAACATCGCATTGTCGTCGAGCGTCACGATGCGTCTGAACAGCAGGCCCTGACCGTTGTCCCAGCTCAGCGTCAGCGGCCGGCCGGCGCGCAGGGTCTGTGCGTCCGCGCTCCACAGCGTCGTCGCGTTCGGCAGCGGCACAGTCGTGCCCGGGGCCGCGACCCAGCCGAAATCGGCGTAATAGGCGTTGGGTCCGCCAGGCGGCGACAGCAGGATGATGTTGGGGCTGCCCGGATCGACCGTCTCGCGATAGGCCTTGAGCGCGACATCGTCGATCCGCGCGCCGACGAGTGCGATCGAGCCGGAGATCTTGGCGGTGTCGATCGCGACGCGGGGGCTGCGGGCGAGCGCGGCGGCGCGGGTCTCCACCGCCGGCGTCGCCGGCACGGCCGCGGGGACCGTCGTCGCTGGCTGGCCAGGCGTCGTCACGACCGGTTGGCCCGGGGCCGGGACGGAATTCGCCCCGGGCGGCACGGTCTGGACCTGCGTCTGCTGATTCTGCTGCGCGATCTGCCTTTGCTTCTCCGCCTGGGGCACGCCGTAGAAATACTGCCAGCCGAGCAGCACCACCACGGAGAGCGTGATCGCCAGAAGCAGGTTGCGGTTGTCTTCTTTCATCATGATCGCAAACAGATCTCGCTGACGCCCGAAGGCTTTAGGGTTTGGCGGGCGCGGGCCGGCGTCGCGGGCCGGAGGAGGACCTGCCGCCGCGCCCGCCCGGTTTGGCGCGGTCGAGCGCGACCGACAGGTCGGCGACCAGCGCCGCGAAGGGGGCGGTCAGCGTCTCCGGGCGCGCGACGATGACGACGTCGCAGCCGCGATCGGCCTGCGCGGCCAGCGCGATTCCGGCCGCGGCCCGCAGACGGCGGCGGATGCGGTTGCGCCTGACGGCGTTGCCGACCTTGCGCGATGCCGTGAGGCCGAGCCGCAGGCCGGCCTCGACGTCGTCCGTCGCCGCGTCGCGGACCTGAACGGTGACGGCCGACGAACGAAAACGGCGGCCATGCTCGGCCGCCGCCAGAAAATCCTTGCGTTGGGTCAGACGGGCGAGGCGCATGGCGGGGGGCCAGTCTTCCACAACGGGCGCGCGACGCTCATGCGCCGTCGGCTCAGGCCGACAGGCGCTTGCGGCCATGCGCGCGGCGGGCGGCGATGACCTTGCGGCCGCCCTTGGTGGCCATGCGGGCGCGATAGCCGTGGCGGCGCTTGCGAACCAGTTTGCTCGGTTGATAGGTTCTCTTCACGGTCCGTCTCCGGGGGCCTTCTCGGCGCGGCGCTCGCGGCTTCCTGTGTCGAGGGAAGCGTGGCCGGCCAGCCTGTCATGCAATGGGTCCGCGCGGCCCATCTGGCTGCGCAAGTGGCGGGCTTATGGCGGAAGGCCGGGTCCAAGTCAATGCCGAAGCCGCCTTCCAGCTCGATGCACAGATCGGCTCCGAAGCAGGATGCGCATCGCGAGCGGTGCTTGCGCTTCCGGCCCGCATCCCCGATATAGCGGCCGGGAGGTTGGCGAGGGACGTCTCACTCGCCAACCGGGTCAGGTCCGGAAGGAAGCAGCCCTAACGAGACCGAACGGGTCTTCGTCCAGCCTCCCACCTGCGCGAGCGCGATGCGCGATGGCCTCGCGACCAGCGGCGCGAAACGGGCGTTGACCCCCGCGAGGCGAACCGCCAAACCTGACCGATGAGCGACGACAACCCATCAGCGGCCGCCGACGACGAGCCGGGCTTCGCCGGTTTCGACATGGCGCCCGCGCCGTCGATCGCCGCGCCGGCGCCCTACCGCGTGCTGGCGCGCAAATACCGGCCGGCGCATTTCGGCGACCTGATCGGCCAGGATGCGATGGTGCGCACGCTCGCCAACGCCTTCGCCGCCGGGCGCATTCCGCAGGCCTGGATGCTGACCGGTGTGCGCGGCGTCGGCAAGACCACCACCGCCCGCATCCTGGCGCGCGCGCTCAATTATCAGACGGCGGATGGCGGCGGCGGGCCGACGACGGACCTGACGCGTTTCGGCGCGCATTGCCGCGAGATCGTCGAGGGCCGCCATATCGACGTGATGGAGATCGACGCCGCGTCGAACAACGGCGTCGAGAACGTCCGCCAGATCAACGATGCGGTGCGCTACGCCCCGACCTCGGCGCGCTACAAGGTCTACATCATCGACGAAGTCCACATGATGTCGACCGCCGCCTTCAACGCGCTGCTGAAGACGCTCGAAGAGCCGCCCCCGCACGCCAAGTTCATTTTCGCGACGACCGAGATCGGCAAGGTGCCGGTCACCGTGCTCTCGCGCTGCCAGCGTTTCGACCTGCGCCGCGTCGAGGCCGGGCTTCTGGTCGGCCATCTGCGCGCCATTTGCGCCGCCGAGGGCGTCGAGGCGGACGACGACGCGCTGGCCGCGATCGCGCGCGCCGCCGAGGGGTCGGTGCGCGATTCGCTGTCGATCCTCGATCAGGCGATCGCCCATGCCGCCGGCGCGATCGGCTTCGAGGACGTGCGCGGCATGCTCGGCCTCGCCGACCGCGCCCGCATCATCGACCTGTTTGAGATGGTGATGAGGGGCGATATCGCGGCTGCGCTGGCGGAGCTTCGCTCGCTGTATGATGCCGGCGCGGCTCCGGCTTCCGTGCTCTCCGACGTTGCCGAGTTCACCCATCTCGTGACGCGGCTGAAGCTGGTGCCGGAGGCCGCCGGCGATCAGGGCCTGAGCCAGGCCGAACGCGTGCGCGGGCTCGATTTCGCCGGCCGGCTGCCGGTTCGCACGCTCGCCCGCGCCTGGCAGATGCTGCTGCGCGGCGTCAGTGAGGTCAGGCAGGCGGATCGGCCGGTGATGGCCGCCGAGATGGTGCTCGTGCGTCTCGCCTACGCCGCCGACCTGCCGACGCCCGACGAAGCCCTGAAGGCGCTCGCCGATGGCGGGAACGGCGGCGGGAGCGGCCAGTCGCCGCAGGCGCCGCGGCCGCCCCCGGGGGGAGGCCAGGGCGCAAGCCACGGCGGTTCGGCCGTCCGGGCGCTGGCGCCGGTGCTGAGC
>JAKFWE010000351.1 GCA_021732895.1 Allobosea sp.
ATCCGGCCAACGCCTTCATCGGTTTTCGGCACATCCAGGAATATCTCGCCTTTCCGGCGAAGTTCCTGTTCGTCGATATCGAGAATCTCGCGCCGGCCGCGCAGTTCTCCGGTCGTCAGCTCACCGTGACCTTCGAGTTCTCGCGACCCTTGCCCGATCAGGTGCGCGTCGCCGACGGCCATATCCGGCTGAACTGCACGCCGGTGGTCAACCTCTTCGCGCATGACGCCCATCCGCTGCGCATCGACCGCGCCCGCAGCGAATACCGCATCCTGCCCGGCGGCCATATCGGGGCTTCGATCTACAGCCTCGACAAGGTGACGGGCTATCTCCAGGGCCGCGCGGAGCGGATCGAATACGAACCGTTCGAGGCGTTCCGGCACGATCTGCCCGGTCAGAGCGAGCAGAAGCTCTACTACCGCGAACGGCTCCGGCCCTCGATCGTCGGGCGCGGCGTCGATCACTACGTCGCCTTCGTCTCGCGGCTCGACCGCGCCGCGAATCCGCCCGCCGAGATCATTTCCGTGGCTCTGACCTGCACCAACGGGGCGGTGGCCGAGAGGTTGGCGATCGGCGCGATCGACCAGCCGACGGCGGAGACGCCGGCGACGGTGACGTTCGCCAACATCATGTCGGTGACGCCGCAGACGCCGCCGCCGGTCGGTGAGAACCTGCTCTGGCGGCTGATCTCGAACCTGTCGCGCAATTTCGGCTCGCTCGTCGATGTCGGCGCGCTGCGCACCATCCTCGCGAGTTATGATTTCCGGGCCGTGCACGACGCCCAGGCGCGACGCCGGCTCGAACTGCTGCTGGAAGGCCTCGAGCGCCTGGATTCGCGCATCGAGGACGGGCTGATCAAGGGCATGCCCGTGCGCGTTCGCCGGATCACGCTGTCGGCGGCCGAAAGCAAGGTCGGCGGCGAGGCCGAGCTCTATCTGCTCGGCGCCGTGCTCGATCAGTTTTTTTCCGTCTACGCCAGCATCAACAGCCTGCATCGCTTCGCGATCCAGGGGTCGGAAAGCAGGATCGACTATCGATGGCCGCTCAGAACGGGGACGACGAGCCCGATCTGAACCGGATCGAGCCGCTCGACGCGGCGTCGATCCAGTTCTTCGAGCTCTGCGCCAGGCTGGAGGAGATGTTTCCCGACGCGACGCCGATCGGCGAAACCGGCGCGCCCGCTCGCGAGCCGGCGCGGTTTCGCGCCAACCCGACTCTCGGCTTTCCGTCGGAGGAGGTCGCCTCGGTGCGCCTGCCGCAACGCCCGGGGGAGAAGGCCGAGGTGGTCGTCAACCTGCTCGGCTTGCACGGCCCGTCCTCGCCGCTGCCGCCGGCTTTCACGGAGCGCATCATCTTCGCCGAGGATGGCGGCGCGCTGCGCGCCTTCTCGGATTTCTTCAACCACCGGCTGCTCTCGCTGCTCTACCGGGTCTGGAAGCACCATCGCCACCATAACCGCTACTTGCCGGGCGGCGCCGACCCGATCTCGGGCGCCGTCACGGCGCTGTTCGGCATGCACGGCGCCAAGACCGACGCCGCCATGCCGGCGCGGACCCTGCTCCTGCCCTATACCGGCATCCTGGCGCTCTACAGCCACTCGGCGCCGATCGTCGCCGGCGTGGTGCGGCATTACTTCGGCATACCGTGCACGATCGAGGAGTTCGTGCCGCGCGAGATCATCATCCCGGAGGAGGACCGTTTCAAGCTCGGCGGCGCCAACGGCGAACTCGGCGTCGGAACGGTGGCGGGCGAGAGCATGCGCGACGTCATGGGCAAGTTCCGCATCAGGCTCGGCCCGCTCGACGCGGCCCAGTTCGAGGCCTTGCTGCCGGACGGCGACGCCTTCCGCATCCTGCAGGAGCTGATCAGGTTGTCGGTCCGCGAACCCTATTGCTGGGACCATGCCTATGTGCTCGCCAGGGGGGAGGCCGCGCCGGCCAGACTGGGCGAATCCCGGCTCGGCTGGTCCGGCTGGCTCGATCCCGACCCGGACAGGGAGATCGCCTTTGTCGTCTAGACCGCTGCCCGCGTCACATGGTTGTCTCGCTCCCGCCGCAGTAAAGCGTCGCGGCGATGGTCATGGCGCGTTAACGCAAAATCGTTCCAATGCGTCATGAGATCACAGCAGGTGCGAGAATGAGGTTGTTGCTGACCGTGCTCAGCGCACAACGCGGCACTCTCGGCGAAAGGTCCACCCAAGCCTTCGACGAAGCCGGCGGGACGCTCGGCCGCAGCGCCAGTTGCGACTGGACGCTGCCGGACGCCGGCAACACGCTGTCGGCCCGGCACGCCGCGTTCTCGCATAACGGCCATGGCTTCGTGGTGACCGACACCAGCACCAACGGCGTCTATCTCAACACCGTGGATGCGCCGCTCGGCCGCGGCCAGTCGGCCGCGCTCAGCCATGGCGATACGCTCTACATCTCCGACTACATCATTTCCGTGGCCATGGTGAAGGACGCCGCCCCGCCCGCCTATCAGCCGCCGGCGCCGCCCTACCAGCCGGCGCAGCAGCCCTTCCCGGCCGGTCCCGCGCCGGGCGGCTGGCCCCTCGCCGCGCCCGCGGCCAGGCAGATCGACGACCGCTTCGGATCGGCGCTGCCAGACCTGGCGCCTTTCCCGCCGCAGCCCGGCCTTACCCCGGCCTTCGGCCAACAACCGGCGCCTCATGCGCAGCCGCCCCATGTCGCGACGCCCATGCCGCAATCGCTCACCGCGATTTCCGGGACCCCGTCGCCAGCGCCGCCTGTGGCTCCGGCCATGCCCGCGCAGATGATCCCGGACGATTTCGATTTCAGCGATCTGATGGCTCCGCCCATGGCGCGACCGGCCGCACCGGCGCTGACGCCGGCGCCGTGGCCGGCCGCCGCATCACCGCCGCCTGCGGCCTTCGACACGCCGCCGCTGGCCGCCTCACCGGTTTCCGCGCCGCATCAGACGGCTTTCGGGCAGCCGCTTCCCGCCTCGCCGGCGGTCGCCGTGCCCCCGCCGCCTGCGCCGGAGCCCGCTGCGGTGGCCGACCCGCTGGCGATGCTGCGCCAGCGCGCCATCGCGCGCGCCGCCTCGATCGACCTGTCCCGGCCGCAGGGTGAGCCGGCCCCGGCGCCGCGCCCCGCTATCGCCGCCGTCGCGATGCCGGGCGGTGCGATGCCGGGCGGACTGGGCTCCGAAGGCGGGGGCGAGATGGCGGCGTTCTGGACCGCGCTGGGCCTCGATCTGGAAGCGATCCCTCCCGCGTCGCGCCAGGATGCGCTGTCCGAGCTCGGCCGGGCCCTGCGCGAGACCGCCGCCGGGCTGGTCGCCATTCTTTCGGCCCGCAAGTCGCTGAAGGACGAGTTCCGGATCGAGCAGACCCGGCTGGCGGCGCTGGAGAACAATCCGTTCAAGTTCTTTCGCAGCGGCGACGATGCGCTCAGGCGCGTCATCGTCGAAGGCAAGCCCGGCTACCTGCCTCTCGATCGCGCCGTGCAGCAGGGCTTCGCCGATATTCAGGCCCACGAGATCGCGACCGTGGTGGCGATGCAGAACGCGCTTCGCAAACTTCTGGCGCAGATGGCTCCAGCCAGCATCGAGAGTGGCGTCGAGCCGGGCCTGCTCGGGCGCAAGCCCGACAAGTCGCGACTCTGGGAGCGCTATGTCGCGATCCATGCCGGGCTCGCCGGCGACCTCGACCGCACCACGAGGGAGATGCTTGCCGAGGAATTCGCCAAGGCCTATGCCGAGCAGACCCAGAACACGGGAGAGACGGGCCGATGACGAGAACGCCGCTTCCCGTCCCGGGGCCGTCGCGTCGGGGGATCTGTGGCGGGTTGCTCGTCCTGCCCGGCCTCTCCGTGCTGCCGGCCTGCTCCGGCGGGACGCCGGCGGTGAAGACGACGTCGCTCGAGTTCGCCATCGAGGCCGATCAGGAAATCAACCCGAATTCGGACGGCAATCCTGCGCCGATCCTGCTGCGCGTCTACGAACTGAAGACCAGGACGACCTTCGAGCAGGCGAGCTTTTTCGAGTTGCTCGACGGCGACACCACCAAGCTTGGTCCCGAACTCGTCGCCAAGCGCGAGTTCGAGGTCAAGCCCGGCGAAAAATCGACCTTCAAGCGCGATTCCCCGACCGACGCCAAGCATGTCGGCGTGATCGCGGGTTTTCGCGAGATCAACACGGCGAACTGGCGGTCCGTCGTCGATATCGTGCCCGATCGGACCAATTCCTTTCTGATTCAGGTCTCGACGCTGGCGGTCAGGATCGAACTGGCGAAGGCGTCGCGCTCGGGCCTGGGCTTCTTCTGAGGCGCTCTGGCGGATGGGCTGTGTTGCGCCGGCATTGACGGTAACGGACGGGTTCGGGGGTTTTCATCGATGACGCTGGTCAGCAAACCGCTCTGGTCGGAAGGCATGCTGATCCGTCCGCAGCATTTCCAGCAATATGATCGCTGGATCGAGCATGTGCTGGAGGGCCGCGCCGCCGGCGTCGCGGCTTTCGCCTGGGGCTTGCGATCGCTGGCTCTCAACGGCGAACTGCTGCCGCTCGGGCGCATCGGGATCAGCGCGCTCGCCGGCGTGATGCCGGACGGCACCGTGCTGGCCGCCGGCGCGCATGGCGCGTTCGAGGCGCGCGCCGTGCCCCCCAACACGCGGAACGCGCTGGTCAAGATCGCGCTTTCGGCTCGCGGGCTCGACGGCGCGGAGATCAGCGCCGAGGGGCGCGGCCGGCGCTACGAAGCCGTCGAGCAGCCGATGCGCGACACCACCGCGCCGGAGCGGGCCGCGGTCGCCCTGCGGGTCGCGCGGCTTGCGCCGCGGCTCCTGATCGAGGGCGAGTCCGAAGACGATCTCGTCACCATGCCGATCGCGCGCATTCGCGAACTCGACGCCACCGGCGCCATCCTGCTCGACGAGAACTACATCCCGCCCTGCCTCGATTTCCACGCTTCGCAGAGGCTGCTGAGGATCGTCAACGAGATCCGCTCGCTGCTGCGCAGCCGCGCCGAGGCGCTGGCCGGCAATGCCGATCCGGCTCAGGCGACGGCCGAGAGCGGCGGTCTGGTCGATCTCGTCATCCTGTCGATCGTGAACGGACAGGAAGCGATCTTCGATCACTTCGCCGCCACCGCCGGCCTGCATCCGGAGACGGTCTACCGTGCGAGCCTCGCGCTCGCCGGCCAGCTCTCGACCTTCACGCGCACGCGCCGCCGCGCCGCCGATTTCCCGGCCTATCGCCATCACGATCTCGACGCCGCCTTCGCGCCGGTGCTCGACCAGCTGCGTCAGCTTCTCGCGACGCTGGTCGAACGCAACGCCGTCTCGCTGCCGCTGCAGGATCGCGGCTACGGCATCAGGCTCTCGACGATCAGCGACCGGACCCTGTTCCAGGACTGCCGCTTCGTGCTGATCGCGGTCGCGAGCGTTCCGACGGAAAGTCTGCGCGGCCAGTTGCCGATATCGATGAAAATCGGCTCGGTCGAGCAGATCCGCGATCTGGTGAACCTGCAACTGCCGGGCATTCCGCTGCGGGCGCTGCCGGTGGCGCCGCGCGAATTGCCATTCCTGCAAAGCGGCGTCTATTTTGAACTGGATCAGACCGTCGAGCTCTGGCGGAATCTGGCGCGGTCGGCGGCCGTCGCATTCCATGTCAGCGGCGACTATCCGGACCTGCATCTCGAGTTCTGGGCGATCCGCGGGAAGTAGACGTGAAACAGGCCTCCGACCCGAGCCTGGATGCGCCGACCGTCGTCGGCCACAAGCCGAGCGGGCTGCTGCAGCCGCGTGCGCCGAGCCCGCCTGTCTTCGACATTCCGACCTCGCCGATCATGCCGCCGGCGCCTCCGGGCGCCCGGCCGGATCGCTTCGCGGAGCTTGACCGCTTTCCCGGGCAGGAGCGGCCGCCGGCGCGCCAGCCGTCCCTCGCCGGCGCCGAGCTGCCCGGTCGTCCGGCGTCGCGCGAGGCGGCCGCGCCCTCCGCCGCCGGCCGCGCGGTCGGCCTGCAACTGGCGACCGAACCCGCCGGCCCCGCCGACGCCATCATCGCCGCAGCCAGCCCGCTGCTCGTCCTCGTCGCCCAGTTGCGCGACGCCGTCGAATTCGCCGACGTGACCACGCTGCGCAACGAGGTCGTCAACCAGATCCAGAAATTCGAGGAGACCGCGGTCCGATATGGCGCGACGGCCGGCGACGTCACCGCGGCGCGATACGTGCTGTGCTCGCTGCTCGACGAGACCGTGATGACGACGCCGTGGGGCAGCTCCAGCGCGTGGAGCACGAGTTCGCTGCTCAACCGTTTCCACAACGAGACCTGGGGCGGCGAGAAGGTCTTCGCCATCCTCGACCGGATCAAGGGCGACCCGAAGAAGAACCTGCCGTTGCTCAAGCTGATCGACCTCGTGCTCGTGCTCGGCTTCGAGGGCATGCACCGCGTGATCGACAATGGCCGCGAACGCCTGGCCGATTTGCGCGACGAGGTCGGCTCTCTGGTGGCGCAGCATTCGCCGGCCCTGCCGGCCGAACTCTCGGCCGAATGGCGCGGCGTCAGCGGCCAGAAGACCTTGCGCACCTTCATGCCGCTCTGGGTCGTCTTCGCGGTGACCGGCTTCCTGCTGGTCTGCGTCTACGGCTATCAGCGCTACCGGCTGTCCGCCAACCTCGCGCCGGTGATCGAGCAGCTGCGCACGCTCGGCCAATCGGCGGGGGCGGGGGGAGCCACGCCATGATCCGCTCGTTCCTGCTCGGCTTCTTCACCTGGCGCGGCCTGCTGACGGTGCTGGGCCTCGGCGCGCTGTGCGCTCTGATCTGGTTTCTGGGTCCCTATCTGATCCTCTGGGATGCGCAGCCGCTGGCCGGCGTCGAGAGCAGGATCGCAGCCATCGCCGGCCTGCTGCTCGTCCTTCTCGCCATCGCCCTGACGCGGCTTTATCTCGCGCGGCGCGCCAACGCCCGGATGATCAGGTCGCTGCTCGACACCGAAGGCCTCGCCTCGATGGCCGATAGCGGCGGCGTCGAGGAGGTCGCGATCATTCGCGAGCGCTTCGAGGAGGCGCTCACCACCCTGAAGGACACGATCTTCGAGGGCAAGAAGGGCGGTGGCTATCTGTTCGAGCTGCCCTGGTACGTCATCATCGGCCCGCCCGGCGCCGGCAAGACGACGATCCTGAAGAATTCCGGCCTCGACTTCCCGCTCACCCGCAAGCTCGGCTCCGATCCGGTCGCCGGCCTCGGCGGCACCCGCCATTGCGACTGGTGGTTCACCGAGCAGGCCGTCCTGATCGACACGGCCGGGCGCTACACCACGCAGGAATCCGGCAACGCCGTCGATCGCGCCGCCTGGCGCGGCTTCCTCGATCTGCTCAAGACCCATCGCAGCCGTCGCCCGCTCAACGGCATCATCCTCGCCATCAGCCTGTCCGACATCCTTCTGCAGAGCGACGCCGAGCGGAAGCGCCACATCGCTGCCTTGCGCGCCCGTCTGCAGGAGCTGACCCAGACCTTCGGGCTCGAACTGCCGACCTATCTGCTGATCACCAAATGCGATCTCGTCGCCGGCTTCAGCGAGTTCTTCGACGGGCTGGGCGAGTCGCAGCGGGCGCAGGTCTGGGGCATGACCCTGCCCTTCGACCCGAACGTGACGGCGAAGCTCGCGGAGACCTTCGACCAGCGTTTTCGCGACCTGTCCGAACGCCTCGAAATGCTCATGCCCGAGCGCGCGCATTCCGAGCGCAGCCTGGCCCGGCGCGGCCGCATCTTCGTCTTCCCCAAGGAGTTCGCGTCCCTGCGCCGCGACGTCGGCAGCTTCGTTCACGAGGTCTTCAAGCCGAGCCGGTTCGAGTCGCATTCCAGGCTGCGCGGCGTCTATTTCACCAGCGGGACGCAGGAGGGCACGCCGATCGACCGCGTGCTGGCCGCGTTCGGGCGCAGCTTCGGCCTGTCCGGCGGCCAGCGCGCGCCCTTCTCCGGCCAGGGCAAGGCCTTCTTCGTCAACCGGCTGCTGACCGACGTCGTGTTCGAGGAGCAGGGTCTCGTCGGCGTCGATCGCAAGCTGGAGCGTCGTCTGGTGGTGGCGCAGGGCGCTGGTTACGCGGTCGCGCTGGGGCTGTTCCTCGGCTTCACGGCGTTGTGGTGGGGCGCCGCCAGCCGGAGCGACGCCCGCATCGTCGCCACCGCCGAGGCGGCCACGCAGGCGCAGGGCCGCATCGCGGAGCTCGGCCAGCGCCCGACGCTCGCGACCATGCTGCCGGCCCTCAACGCCATCGAGAACGTCCGCGCCGCCACCGGCCGCAACGACTGGCTCGCCTGGCTCGACGGCTTCGGCCTGGCGGCGACGCCGGTGCTCGCGCCGCTCGCCGACGAGATCTACGACAAGTTCCTGATCGAGCGGCTGATGTCGAATCTCGGCTCGCGCATCGCCGAGCGGCTCAACGGTCTCGTCCAGGTCGGCAGCGAGGGCGAGGCGACGCGCGGCCTGCTCGCGACCTATCTGATGCTGGGCGATCCGGCCCGGTTCGACCGCGCCGCCGTCGCCCGCACGCTGAAGGAGGAGGCGCAGCTCGCCTTCCCGATCGACCGCAACCGGCTGGCCGAGATGACGGGCCATGTCGACCGGCTCGTTTCCCTGCTGCCGCGGCCGGTCGTCCTCGACGCGCGGCTGATCGACTACGTCCGGTCGCGCCTGACGCGGACGCCGCGCACCGAACAGGTCTACGCCAGGCTCCTGCGCGAAGCCGGGCAGAACCCGCGGCTGCGGCCGCTGAACCTCGCCTCGATCATGGGCCCGGGCAGCCTCCAGATCGTGTCAGCCCGCAGCGCCGCAGCGGTCTCGGTGGTCCCCGCCGCCTTCACCCGCGAGGGGTTCTACGAATTCGTGCTGCCGCGCCTGCCGACGCTGATCCGCGAGGAGCTCGGCGTCGACTGGGTCACCGGCGGCGAGAAGGCGGGCGACGGCGTCGTCCAGGGCATCGCCCGCGAAACCATGGAGCGCTACGTCTCCGACTACATCCGGACCTGGCAGGGCGCGCTGACGAGCGTGTCGCTGGCGCCTTACGGCGATCTCCAGCGTGGTCTCGCCGCCGTGCAGAGCCTGGCGCTGGCGAACTCGCCGCTGGAACGGCTGCTCGGCGCGGTGCAGACCAACACGGTGCTGCCGCTGCCGGGCGAGCAGGCCCAGGCCGCGACGGCCGCCGCCGCGCCCGGCCCGGTCGCCGGCATTCTCGGCGCCGCCGCCGGCAAGGCCGCCGACGCCGGCGCCGCCGCCGTGCTCGGCGACGCGCCGTGGCCGGGCGTCGCCATCGGCGCCCCGTTCAGGCCGCTGGTCGAACTGATCGCGCCGGCCGGCGGCGCGCAGCCGCCGATCGCCCGCGTGCGCGAGCTGTTCAGCGGCGTCTACGGCGCGCTCAGCAACGTCGCCAACGCGCCCGA
>JAKFWE010000123.1 GCA_021732895.1 Allobosea sp.
GTTCGCCCACCGTGTCCGCGACATAAAGCGAAATCTCGGCGGTCGGCTCCTCGCCGGCGCCGCGCCGCGCCACGCTGACGCCCTCGCCCTCGGCGAGCGCGGCGATGTCCTCGCCGCGATGGGGATTGCGCGGCGCGATGATGGTCAGCAGTCGAGGCAGCTCGGCCGCCAGCGCGCGATGCGCCTCGACCACGATCTCGTCCTCGCCCTCATGCGTGCTGGCGGCGATCCAGACCGGCCGGCCGGCGGTCAATCCGTCGAGCAGCGCCAGCGCATCGGCGTCCGCCGGCGGCGCCGGCGCGTCGAACTTGAGATTTCCGGCGATGCTGACGCGCGGCGCGCCGAGCCGGGCGAGCCGCTCGCCGTCGCCCTGCGACTGGGCGAGGCAGCATTCGAAGCTCGACAGCAGCCAGCGCGCGGTGTGGGGCGCCTTGTCCCAGCGTGCGAAGGAGCGCTCCGACATGCGGGCGTTGACGAGCACCAGCGGCAGGGCGCGCCGGCGCGCCTCGATCACCAGATTGGGCCAGATTTCCGATTCGCAGATGAGGCCGAGCGCCGGCCGCCAGTGATCGAGGAAACGCGCCATGTAGCGCGGCGTGTCGAGCGGCAGATACTGGTGGATCACATCCGCCGGCAAACGGCTCGCCAGCAGCCGCGCCGAAGTGACGGTGCCGGAGGTGACCAGCACGGCGAGCCCGCGCCGCCGCAGCCTCTCCACCAGCGGCAGCAGCGTCACCGTCTCGCCGACGCTCGCGCCGTGCAGCCAGACCAGTGCGCCGTCCGGCCGCGCGACGCCGGCATGGCCGCGCCGTTCCGACAGCCGCGCCGGGTCCTCCTTGCCGCGCCGCATGCGCCACAGGAGCAGCCCGGCCGCCGCCGGCGAAAGCAGCCACGTGCCGGCCCGGTAGGCGGTCAGGAGCGGGCCCTTGCCGATCATGCGGCGCCGTCCGCGCCGTCGCCGCCGGTCTGACGGAGCCCCGCGCCCGGATCGCGCGCCCCGACCAGCGCATAGGCGCGGGCGTGGACGGCGTCGAGCCCGGCCTCCAGCGCCAGCCGCGCCGCCTCGCTGGCGGCCTCGTCGGCGTCGCGCGCGACCAGGATCGCCTCGCCGACGACGATCGCGCCGCGTCCGAAGGGCAGCCCGATCGAGGCGCGGTCCCAGCTCCGGAAATCGATGCGTCGGCTCGTCACCACCGCGATCGGATGGATCGGCCGGCCCGACGCCCGCGCCAGCGCGATGATGCCGGGTCCGACGATGCGCGCGCGCTTGGGGATGTCGGCGGTCAGCACCATGGTCTCGCCCGCCTTGAGCCTGCGCATCATGGCGAGGAAGGCGCTGGCGCCGCCCTTCTCCCGGATCTTGCGCCCGAGCGCGCCCGAGCCGCGGATCGCGCCGATGCCGAGCCTGCGCAAGGCCACGGCGTTGAAGCCGCCGTCGCCATGGCGCGAGACCAGCGAGCAGGCCGGCATCCAGTCGGGCCTCGAGAACGGGATCATGATGTGCTGGCCATGCCACATCGCCACGATCAGCGGCAGATCGTCGCGCACGCGCGCATAGATGTCGGCAGGCTCGACCACGAAACGGTTGGTCGCGCGCACGAGCCGGAGATAGCCGGCGAGCGCCGCGCCGAGCGTTTCCTGCGCGACGCGCGTCTTGAGCAGCGAGAAACCCATCGGCCCGGCTGGTCAGCCCGTGGCCGGCTCGGGATCGAGCAGCCGGTGCAGATGGACGATGAAATAGCGCGTCTGCGCCTGATCGACCGTCGCCTGCGCCTTCGCCTTCCAGGCCACATGCGCCGTGGCGTAGTTCGGGAACACGCCGACGACGTCGAGCTTCGCCAGATCCTTGAAGGTGACGCCGTCGATCGCGCTGAGCTCTCCGCCGAAAACGAGATGGAGAAGCTGCTTCTGCTGCGGTTCCGCGCTCATGATGGTGACCCCACGCCTGATGCCCTGTCGCGGCCTGAGATAGTCCATGCGCGCCGGTCACGCGAGAGCGCAACGACTGCCTTGGACGCATAAACTGCGTCGATCGCCCGGACGGCGCTCAAATTCGCTGCGGCTGTCCGTCGCGCAGCCGATGCAGCGCCGCCAGCAGCGGCGCCTCCAGCCGCGCGGCGCTCGCCACGAGCATGCCGTGGACCGGATGGTCGCGGTTGTAGACCACGCTCTGCCCGTCGCCCGAACACAGCCGCCCTCCGGCCTCCGCCAGGATCAGGTCGGCGGCGGCGAGATCCCAGTCGCGCGCGTCGGGCGAGATCAGGCCGGCGTCGATCGTCGCGTCGGCGATCCGGGCGAGCCGGAGCGCCAGCGAGGGGATCTTCTCCGCCGGCTCGAAGGCCTCGAGCCGCGCCAGCGCGTCGAGCATCGGCTTGGGGCCGGCGATGCGCGCGCCGGTCAGCGTCTGCGCCTGCGAGGTCGCGATCGGCTGGCCGTTGCGAGAGGCGCCGCCGCCGCGAAACGCGGCATAGGTCGCGCCGCAGGCCGGCGCATGGACGATGCCGAGCACGGGCGCGCCGGCGTCGAGCAGCGCGATGCAGACCGACCAGTCCGGCGAACCGTTCATGTAGGCGCGCGTGCCGTCGATCGGATCGACCACCCAGACGTAGCGGCGCGAGAGCCGCAGCGCGTCGTCGACGGTCTCCTCCGAAAGCCACGCCGCCTCGGGCAGCAGGGCCGAAAGCTGGATGCGCAGAAAGGTGTCGACGCCGATATCGGCCTCCGTCACCGGCGAGCCGCCGCTCTTCGACCAGGTCCGGGCGGCCGTGCGTTCGCCGGGGCGGAACAGGTCGAGCGCGATCTCGCCGGCCCGCATGCAGCTTTCGCGCACGGCGGGCAGCAGGTCGGAGGCTATGGGCAACGGGGGCATGCTCATGGTCGTCTCCGTATCGAACCGGAATGCCGCGGGTTCAAGCGGAAAAAGCCCCACGCGGGCGAAAGACTCCGTCAATCATCATGCAGGAAATGCGCCATTCCGGGCCGCCAGACGCCCCCGACACGGTCCTTTAACCGAACCCCTTAAGCGCTCGGAGACGGGACGGGCGCAGTCTCCGACCTGCAAGCACGAGAGCCCCGGACCTCACAGAGGGCTCCGTCGCCGCAGGGACAAGAGAGGCGACAAACCGATGGCCAGCGTCACGCCGGCTGCCGGAGAGATGGGCTTTGCGCCCGGTCTCTCCGGCAGCGCGACACAGCAGCACAGCGCCTCGTGCAACCCGCCGGTCCGTGCCGGGCAGGCTTGCGTCGAGCGTATCGCCTCGGTCCGGATCATTCGCCGGCATCCCCACTGGCGCGGCGTCGCGCTGCGCCTGGCGGGCGGCGAGGACGGCGCCGAGCGCTTCGAACTGGCGTTGACCGCCGGCGACGGCCGCTCGATCACGGTTGCGGTCGTCGATCAGGACAATGGCGTCGCGGTCTGGCGAGATTGCGGACGCACCAGCGGCCTGCCGCTTCTGTTCGAGACTGCCGATGGCGTCGTCTCGGAGCCTTATCCGCAGCTCGGCAGGCTGGCGCTGGGGCCGATCCGAGTCCGCCGGCGTCACGCCGTGCTGAACGGGCGCCGCCCGCGCTTCCTGGCGCGGCGCAAGACCGGGCGGCTGGCGGACCGGCCGGTCATTCTCGCCGGCGAACGCCTGACGGACTGACGCGATCCGCGCCGCTTCACGCGCCGGGGCGTGCATCGCGGGGCCGTGCGTGCTTGGCTGCCGGCCCATGGGAGGGCCCGCGACGATGGCGCGACGCATCGACAAGAGCTGCACTGTCTTCGAAAGCCGCGAGAACGGCGAGCATGATCGCTGCGTCGATCTGTTCTCGCGCCCGGATGGCAGTTTCGGTTTCGAGGAGTTCCGCCGCGACGCCGAGGATGGCGGGGCCTGGACGCCGGTGCATCACTATTCCGGACTGCGATACGCCTCCCGGGAGGCGGCGCTGGCCGCGGCGTCCCGCGCCGTCGCCTGGCTCGCCGCCGCCGCGGAGCCGGAAGGGCGCGGCTAGAGCATGCTGCGCGCCAGCGCGTCCAGCGCGAACCCGGCCGCCAGCAGCAGGCCGGCGTCGCGGTTGGATCGGAACAGCGCCAGCGCCGTCGCCGAACTCGCGCCCTCGATGCGCGAGACCTGCCAGCCGAGATGAGCGGCGAAGGCCGCCACGCCGGCGAAGGCGAGCGCGCCGCCGCCGGCGAGCCACGCCGCCAGCGCCGCCAGCGCGACCGACAGCGCGAAGCACGCCGCCACCGCCTCGCGCGTCCAGCCGCCGAAATAGCGCGCGCTCGATCTGATGCCGGCGATGACGTCGTCCTCCAGATCCTGCATCGCATAGATCGTGTCGTAGCCGATCGTCCAGGCGATGGCGGCGGCGTAGATCAGCCAGGCCGGCGCATCGAGCCGCCCAAACACGGCGCTCCAGCCGACGAGTCCGCCCCATGAGAAGGCCAGCCCGAGCACGAATTGCGGCATGTCGGTGATGCGCTTCATGAACGGATAGATCGCCACGATCGCCAGCGACGCGATCCCGAGCCCGACGGTGAAGCTGTTGAACTGGAGCAGCACGACGAGTCCGGCCAGCGACAGACCGCCCATGAAAGCGACGGCCGCCCGCGTCGAGACCTGCCCGGAGGGCAGCGGCCGGCCGCGCGTGCGCGCCACCTGCGCGTCGAGCTTGCGATCGACGATGTCGTTGAAGGTCGAGCCGGCGGCGCGCATCACCACCGCGCCGACCAGGAAGAGCAGGCAATGCCAGGGATCGGGAAAGGGCGCGCCTGCGGCGATCGCGGCGAGGCCCGCCGCCCACCAGCACGGCAGCAGCAGAAGCCACCAGCCGATCGGCCGTTCGATGCGGGCGAGCTTCAGAAAGGGTCGGAGCGCGGCCGGCGCGCGCGTATCGACCCAGTGGCCGCGCAGAGCGTCGGGCAGCGGCGCATCCTTGGGCGCTGTGAGGCCCGGCTCCGGACTCACGCCGGGCACGGTCTGGTCAGAGCGCGCCCTGGGGCACCCTGAGCGCGCCGCCGGTGATCGAGTCGGAGCCGCTGAACGGGTTGGCGCCGCCCTGCTGCGCCTGTTGCTGCGCCTTGCGCTGCAACGCGGCCTGCTGCTTTACCGCGTTGCAGGCCTGGTTGCGGATGGTCGCGGCCTTGGCGTTGTCGGCCTTGATGCCTTCGATGAACTGGTCCGGAATCTGGCACCAGGCCTGATTGGCCGTCGCGAACTTGACGGTCTCGGAGCCGTTGCTGACCAGTTTGCCAAGCGTGCCGCAGGCCTGCTGCGGCGTCATCTTGCGCTTGGCCTTGGAGGCGGTGTTGAGCGTCGCGACGATCGACTGCCGCGTCTGCAACAATTTCTGCATCTCGTCGCAGCCGGAAACTTGCGCGCTCGCCTGGCCAACGCCGAGCAGGGACGCCGAGGCCAGCCCCGCCGTCGCGATCAATCCCAAGCCCATCAGCCGATGCATCACGCTCTCCCGGTTCCTTCGCGGCGCAGTTATCCACCGATCCGCGAGCTGTTTAGCATTTTTACCTGTTCCGAGCCAAGCCAAAGCACAGCTTCGCGGCGGGTTCATCCCTCGGCTGAATTTGGTCGATCCCGATGCCGGACTTGCCCCGCGCTTCTTGCCGATACGCATCGAATGTGGCGGTTTCGCGCAGGACGCGCCGAACCGGCGCGCCGCAGCGGAGCCTGCCCTGCCATGTCCACCGCCGAACAGCCCCGCCACCGGCTCTATCTCGCGGCGCGCCTTGCGGCGGGCGCCGCCTGCGAATTGTCGCGCGAACAGGCCGGCTACCTGCTGACCGTGCTGCGGCTGAAGCAGGGCGGCCAGGTGCTGGTCTTCAACGGCGTCGACGGCGAGTGGCTGGCCGAACTCGCCGTCGCCGGCCGCAAGGCGGCGAGCCTGGTCCCGGTCCGGCGGATTCGCGACCAGACCGCGCGGCCCGATCTGCATTATCTGTTCGCGCCGCTCAAGCACGCCCGCCTCGACTACATGGCCCAGAAGGCGGTCGAGATGGGAGCCGGCGTCATTCAGCCGGTGCTGACGCGCCGCACCCAGGTCTCGCGGCTGAAGCACGAGCGCCTTCTGGCGAACGCGATCGAGGCGGCCGAGCAATGCGGCATTCTCAGCCTGCCCGAGATCAGGCCCGAGGCGGCGCTGGAGCAGGCGCTGGCGGCGCTGGAGCCGGACCGTCTGCTGGTTTTCTGCGACGAGGCGCTGGCGCCGGAAAGCCCGGCGGCGGCGCTCGCGGCGGCGCCGCGCGGCCCGCTGGCGGTGCTGATCGGCCCGGAAGGCGGCTTCGACGAGGCCGAGAGGGGCCTCGTGCTGGCGAGGCCCCGCACGCTGCGGCTGTCGCTGGGACCGCGCATCCTGCGCGCCGACACCGCCGCCGTCGCCGCGCTCGCGCTGGTGCAGGCGGCGCTCGGAGACTGGGCCGGCCGGCCCGGTTGATGCGCGCGCCTGCGCTCCCTGCGTTTGCGCGAGGATCACTCTTCCATCAACGCTGGTCGGAGTCGTTGTCGTGGCCGCGGGCCTCGCCTATGTCTGCGCGCCGAAGCCCGATCCGTCCGCGCCGCCTCGGCGCGGGACGGGGAATCGGACCCTTGTCGTTTCGCCGGAGCGCCCATGGCTCGCGATGTGTCCGATTCCACGCCGATCTCGGCCAAATCCGAACTGATCGGCTGGATCGCGGCGGGTGAAAAGCCCGCCTCCGCCTATCGGATCGGCACCGAGCACGAAAAATTCCCGTTCTATCGCCATGATCTCTCGCCGGTTCCCTATGACGGGCAGGGCGCGCGCGGCGGCATCCGGCATTTGCTGGAGGGCATGCGTGAGCGCCTCGGCTGGGAGCCGATCGTCGATGGCGGGCACATCATCGGCCTCGCCGGGCCCGAGGGCGGCGGGGCGATCTCGCTGGAGCCGGGCGGCCAGTTCGAGCTGTCGGGCGCGCCCGTCGAGACGCTGCACGAGACGGCGGCGGAACTCGCCGCGCATCTCGACGATGTGAAGACCGTCGCCGAGCCGCACGGCATCGGTTTTCTGGCGCTCGGCCATTCGCCGCTCTGGAGCCGGGAGCAGACCCCGGTCATGCCTAAGGGGCGCTACCGGATCATGGCGAACTACATGCCCAAGGTCGGCTCGCGCGGCCTCGACATGATGTTCCGGACCTGCACGGTCCAGGTCAATCTCGATTTCTCCAGCGAACCGGACATGGTCCGCAAGCTGCGCGTTTCACTGGCGCTGCAGCCGATCGCGACCGCGCTGTTCGCCGCCTCGCCGTTTTCCGATTCGCGGCTGAACGGCTTCGAATCGATGCGTTCGGAAATCTGGCGCGACACGGACAAGGCGCGCAGCGGCATGCTCGCCTTCGCCTTCGACGAGGCGATGTCCTACGAGGCCTATGTCGACTGGGCGCTCGACGTGCCGATGTATTTCGTCAAGCGCGGAGCGGTTTATCATGACGTCGCCGGCGCGTCCTTTCGTGATCTGCTGGCCGGGCGGATGGCGAAGTTGCCGGGCGAACGCGCCACGATGTCGGACTGGGCCAATCACCTCTCGACGATGTTTCCCGAGGTGCGGCTCAAGCGCTTCCTCGAGATGCGCGGGGCCGACGCCGGGCCGCCCGGCATGCTGAACGCGCTGCCGGCCTTCTGGGTCGGGTTGCTCTACGACGACCAGTCGCTCGGCGCGGCCTGGGACCTGGTCAAGGGCTGGAGCGGCGAGCAGCGTCAGGGCTTGCGCGACGCCGTGCCCCGGCAGGGGCTGTCCGCGTCGATCGCTGGCCGCGAGGTCGCCGCCATCGCTCGCGAGGCGGTCGAGATCGCCCGCGCCGGGCTCGTCCGCCGCGCCCGGCTCGACGGGCGCGGCCGGGACGAGGCGGTCTATCTCGATCCGGTCCGGGAGATCGCGGCCGACGGCGTCAGCCTGGCGGGACGGCTCGCCGCGCGCGCCGGCTCGGACTGGGCCGGCGACGTCGCTCCCGTCTTCGCCGCGCTGGAGCTGTAGCGGCGGCGGAGAGCTGTTTGCGAATGATTAACGAAGCCCCGAATTCGGCCGATCCGCGACGATCACGTTAACGATTTCGGCGGAAGGCGTCCGCTAGCCTCGTCTCATGAAAGCGTTTCGCTCCCTGTTGCTCGATTTCGCGCGCGACCGCCGCGGCGCGACCGCGATCGAGTATACGCTGATCACGGGTCTGGTCTCGCTGACGATCATCGCCGGCGCGACGCAGATCGGGCAGCGGGTGCTGGTCTTTTTCCAGTCGGTCGCCGCTGGCTTCAACTGAACGGCGCGACCGACGCCGCGATTTTTCCGGCCCGCCCACCTATTCCGCCGCCGTCTTGAAGCTCGCCAGATTGTCGAGACTCTGGATGATGTGGTCGGCCAGCGCATTCGACAGGAGCGACGGGTCGAAGCGGGTCCGCAGCAGGCCGATCTTGCAGGAGGGCAGGGTGGCGAAGCCCTCCGTCGGACCCAGAATGCGCATTCCGGACCGGATCGCGCTCTCCGGCAGCACGGACACGGCGAGCCCCGCGACGACGGCCGCGCCGACGGCGGTCGAGTTCCAGCTCGCGTAAAGCACGCGGAAGCGCGAGCCCTTCTTCTCCAGAGCCTCGACCGCCGCCTGGCGCCAGTTGCAGGTCGGGCGGCCCAGCGCCAGCGGCAGCGGGTCCTCCTCATGGATGCAGTGCCGGGCCGAGGTCACCCAGAGCAGCGGCTCGATCCGGATGATCTCGCCCTGTCCGCGGCCCTCGACATGGGTGATGATGGCGAGATCGATATCGCCGGTGGCGATCCGTTCCGCCAGCATCGGCGTCGGCTCGCATACGACGGTGACCTCGGCGCGCGGGTTCGAGCGGGCGAAACGCGCGAGAATCTCGGGCAGGTAGCGGTCGGCGTAGTCGTCCGGCACGCCGAGCCGGATGCGGCCCTTGAGGTCGGCGTCGGCGAAGCTCGCCACGCATTCGAGGTTCAGCCGCACGATCCGGCGCGCATAGTCGAGCAGGCGCTCGCCATCCTCGGTCAGCTTGGCGTGGCGGCCGTCACGCCCGAAAAGCGGCCGTCCGACGCGCTCCTCGAGCCGCTTCATCTGCATCGAGACGGCCGATTGCGTCTTGAAGACGATCTCGGCGGCGCGTGTGAACGAGCCGGTGTCGGCAATCGCGACGAAGGTCTTGAGCTGGTCGGCGTCGAGCACATGCGCCATGGCTGGCCTCGCGATCGGTTCATCAATATCCGTGTTCTTTGGCATCATAAGCATTCGTTTGGCTGATGGCCAGCGCAATCCTATCCTCGGGTCTCTCTCAGGGTCATGCCACCGCCCGTCACGGCCGCGAGAGATGCTGCAAG
>JAKFWE010000124.1 GCA_021732895.1 Allobosea sp.
CGTTCGCCGGCGCGGATCGCGAGGCAGAGGGCGGCTACATCGGGCATGGCCGGCTCTAGCAAGACGCCGCCGCCGGGGACAAGGATCTTTCGTCGCGTCATCGTCATGTCGGCGCGCGATCGCGGGGCCTTGATCCTGCGGCGTTTCGGTGAGACCTCTAGGCCATGGTGCGCGCGGCGTTTGCTTTCCGGCTGGTCTTCGCGGCGCTGTTCGCGCCGCTCGCGCTCGCCGGTTGCGGCGGCCCGCCGCGCACGCTGGCGCTCAGCGACGTCGCGACCGGCGACACGGCGGGCGCTATCCGGATTTTCGTCGCCACGACCCGCGAGAGCGCCGAGGAGCCGCAGTATTTCTCGGGCGAGCGCGGACCGAGGCTGTCCTTCGCCAAGCTCGACATCACGGTGCCGCGCGCACACAAGCCGGGCGAGCTGGAACTGCCGGCCCAGGGCGGCGGCGTCGATCCGGCCCGGCATTTCGCCGTGACGTCCGTCGAGCGCCTCGACCTCGCGCCCGTGGTGGCGCGCGTGAAGCGCGAGATACAGGCGCGGCCCGCCGCCGAGCGGGACGTGCTCGTCTTCGTTCACGGCTTCAACACCAATTTTGCCGATGCCGCCTTCCGCTTCGCGCAGATCGTCCACGACGCCGGCTACAAGGGCGTGCCCGTCCTGTTCACCTGGCCGTCACGCGGGCAGTTGCTGGCCTACCCCTACGATCGCGAGAGCGCGTTCTATTCGCGCGACTTCCTCGAGCTCAACCTGCGCGCCATCGCCCGCGACCTCGGCACGACGCGGATCGACATTCTGGCGCATTCGATGGGAACGCTTCTGACGCTGGAAACGCTCCGCCAGGCCTCGATCCGGGGCGACGGCTCCTTCGGCGGCAAGCTCCGCGACGTGATGCTGGCGGCTCCCGACGTCGATCTCGACGTGTTCCGGACGCAGATGCGCCAGATCAAGCGGCCGGTCACCGTCTTCGTCTCCGCCGATGACCGGGCGCTCGCCTTCTCGCGCCGCTTCGCCGGCGACAAGACGCGGCTCGGCGCGATCTCCTCGAAGGACGCCGAGATCGTGGCCGGGCTGGAGAAGGCCGGCGCCAACATCATCGACCTGTCGGAAATTTCCACGAGCGACCGGCTCAACCATGGCAAGTTCGCCTCGTCGCCGCGCGTGGTGCAGTTGATCGGCCGTCGTCTGCAGGTCGATGGCGGCATCGCCACCGCCGGCCCCGGCTTCGGCGACAAGCTCGGCGACATCGCCGGTGGCGTGGTCGGCACGCTCGGCTCGACGGTCGATCTGGTGGTGACGGCGCCGGCCGCCGTCGTCGGCGCCCGTTAGCTGCGCCTGTCTGTTGCGCAAAGGCTACGCCTGCCGGATTTCGTCGCGAATCTCGGGACATGCCGCATTGCGGCCGTCTTGATCCGGAATGGGGACGGGCTCGCACAAGCGCCCGGTCCGGACGAACAACCGCCATGCCCTGCCTCGATACGCCGCTATGGCTCCACCGGACCGCGTTCGCCCTGCTGATCGCTCTGGGGCTCGCCGGCTGCGCCCAGGGCGAAGCGACCGTTTCGCCCTTCTCCGAACCGACCCGCGCCGACGCCTCGGCGCTCGGCAGGGATCCGGTGCTGCTCGTGGCGACGACGCGAAAGTCGCTCGGCGCGCGCGAGCCCTTCTTCGGGACCGACCGCGGCGGGCTGAGCTTCGCGGAAGCGCGGCTGTCTCCGCCCGGCCGCGGCATCGGTGGCCAGGTGTCGTCCGTCGTCAACGGCGACTGGGCGGTTCTCGGCGTCGGCGGCGGCGTCAGCGCCGAGCCGGCCCGCGCCTTCGCTCAGGCCGCCAACGGCCGCGACGTGCTGCTCTATGTCCACGGCTTCAACGAGACCTTCGGGTCGGCGGCGCGCAGCGCCGGGCAGCTCTCGCATTCGCTGGCGTTCCAGGGGCGCACCGCCCTGTTCACCTGGCCGTCCGGCGGCAAGCTCTTCGACTACGCCTACGACCGGGAAAGCGCGCTCTGGTCGCGCGACGGCTTCGTCGAGGCCCTGCGGGCGCTGGTGGCGAACCCGACGGTGGGGCGCATCCACATCGTCGCCCATTCGATGGGGGCCTTCCTGACGCTGGAGGGCCTGCGCGAACTGCGCGATTCCGCCGATGTCTCGGCCCGCATCGGCTCGGTCGTCTTCGCCTCGCCGGACGTCGATATCGATGCATTCGAGCAGACCGTGTCGAAGCTCGGCCCGCTCTCGCGCCGGATGACGCTGATCATCGATCCGGGCGACCGGGCGCTCGCGGTGTCGGCCCGGATCGCCGGCGGCGTCGCACGCGCCGGCGCGGCCGATCGCTCACGTCTTGAGGCGTTGGGCGTGCGCGTCGCCGACACCTCCGGGCGCGGCTGGAGCATGCTGCGGCACGACCTGTTCCTGTCAGACAGCGAGGTGACGCAGGTGGTGCGCCGGGCGATGGACCGCGGCGGGGCCTGATCGCCCGCCCGGCCCTTGCGCGCCGTCATGGTCGCGCGTCCCGATTCTGTCGCGGCGACGGCGAATAAAGCAACGCATGGGCGCGTGCTTGGCGCTATGTTGGGCATCGCAGGGGCGAGCGTCGCCCAGCGCGGGGAGAAGCATCGATGGCTGGCGACGACTACCACAAGGACCGCATCGCCAACCGCAAGCTCCATCCCGAGACGCTGATGATGGGCTTCGGCTATTCGCCGGCGATGTCGGAGGGTTCGCTCAAGCCGCCGGTCTTCCTGACCTCGACCTTCGTTTTCGAGAACGCCCAGCAGGGCAAGGATTTCTTCGACTTCACCTCGGGCCGTCGCCAGCCCCAGCCGGGCGAGAAGCCGGGGCTGGTCTATTCGCGCTTCAACCACCCCAACATGGAAATTCTCGAGGATCGCCTCGCGATCTGGGACGAGGCCGAGCGCTGCGCCGTCTTCGCCTCTGGCATGGCGGCGATCGCCACCACCTGCTTCGCCTTCCTGCGCCCCGGCGACACGGTGCTGCATTCGCGCCCGCTCTATGGCGGCACCGAGACGCTTCTGAAGAACCAGATGGGCGCCTTCGGCGTCACGCCCTTCGGCTTCACCGACGGCGTCGATGTGGCGCAGATGCGCTCGGTTGCGCAGATGGCCGCCGCGAAAGGCCGTGTCGGCATGATCCTCGTCGAGACGCCGGCGAATCCGACCAATGGGCTGGTCGATCTCGCCGCCTGCGCGCTGATCGCCGACGAGCTGGAAAAATCGCAGGGCCATCGCCCGCCCGTCGTGGTCGACAACACCATGCTGGGTCCGAAATACCAGAAGCCGCTGAAGCACGGCGCGGACCTCACCCTGCTCTCGCTGACCAAATATGTCGGCGGCCATTCCGACCTCGTCGGCGGCTCGATCTCGGGCTCGGACAAGCTTGTCAGGCAGGTCAAGGGCTGGCGCGGCTCGCTCGGCACGCAGGCCGATCCCAACTCGTGCTGGATGCTGATGCGCTCGCTCGAGACGCTCGACATCCGCATGAGTCGCGCCAACGAGAACGCCAAGCGCGTGGCGGAGTATCTCGGCGGCCACCCCAGGATCGCGCGCCTGCACTATCTCGGCGACCTCAAGGATGGCGACCCGCGCAAGGCCGTGTTCGACCGGCAATGCTCCGCTCCCGGCTCGACCTTCGCCTTCGACGTCGTCGGCGGCGAAAGGGAAGCCTTCGCCGTGCTCGACAACCTCCAGATCATGAAGCTCGCCGTCTCGCTCGGCGGCACGGAGACGCTGGTCTCGCACCCCGCCGCGATGACGCATTCGGGGGTGGCGCGTGAACTGCGGGAGGAGATAGGCCTGACGGACGCGCTCATCCGGATTTCAGTCGGCATCGAGAACATCGAGGACCTGATTTCGGATCTGGCGCAGGCGCTGGAGGCGGTGTGATGGCGGGTCATGGAACAGGCGCCAAGCCATGGCGTCCGCTGCTCCTTGTCGCAGGCGTGATCGCGGGGGCATCGGGCATGCCCGGCGTCTTGGCCCAGTCTCAACCGCAGGAGCCGATGGAGCAGGCCATCTGCCGTCTGGTCGAGACTGCGGCGAAGGGCCACGACCTGCCGGTGGCGCCCTTCACCCGCCTGATCTGGCGCGAAAGCAGCCTCGCGGGAACGGCGGAGAGCCATGCCGGCAGCGCAGGCCTCGTGCCGGCGATGCCGAAGACAGCCGGCCATAGCGCCGCGCCCGTGCCGTTCGACCCTGAGGCGGCCATCCCGGCCGCGGCCCGCCATCTCGTCGGTCTGCGCGACCGCTTCGGCAATCTCGGCCTGGCCGCCGCCGGCTACAGCGCCGGGCCCGATGCGGTCGCGCGCTGGCTCGAGGGCGGGCCCGGCCTGCCGGAGCCGACGCAGGACTATGTCCGCTTCGTCTCAGGGCGCGCGGTCGAAGACTGGCGGGCAGGGCCGTCTGCCGTCGCGCCGCGAGAGACCGCGGGTTGTCCGGCGACGGTGTCTGGAATCCGCGCGAATGCGCCGAGCCTGATGGAGGGCGCCTACGCCCCCTACGGCGTTCAGCTGTCGGGCAACACGACGAAGGAGAGCGCGATCAGGTCCTATCAGGACGTCGCGGCCCGGTTTCCGGCGCTGCTGGGCGACCAGGCGACGCTGGTCGTCGGCTCTTCGCTGCCGTCGCGCGGGCGCGGCGCCTATTATCGCGTCCGGCTGCCGGCCCCGGACGGGCGCTCGGCAAGCGCTTTTTGCGAGCGTTTGCGCCAGGCGGGCGGGACCTGCATCGTCCTGAGGAATTGACGTCGGTCGATCACGCTCAAGGCTGCAAGCCGCCCGGCAGGCCGATCCGTCCCCAGCCCGGCAGCTTCAGCGCGGGGCTGCGCAGGTCGAAGCCGGCGACAAGCCCCAACAGATTGACCTCGACGCCCTCGACCCATCCCAGCGTCACGCCGGCCAGCCCATAGAGCGACGCCTGGACGCCGGTGCGGCTCGGGGTGAGCCCGGCGAAGAGCCCGTCCTCGCGGAAATCCTTGCCGATCGCGGTCGGCGGCAGGGCCTGGCCGAGTTCGGGAACTTCGGCCAGCACATGCTGCACGAAGCTGTTCGAGTTCGGCCCCGGCCAGGCGATATAGGTCCCGGGCGTGACATAGCCGTAGGACCGCACCGCCATGCGGATGCGCGGGATCAGTCTCTCGGCCCCGGTTCCGCGAATTTCGGTCACCAGCTCCGGCGCGTTGCCATACCAGCGCCCGTCGGCGGCGCGGTGGTTCACGCGCACGGGCGCGCCCCAGCCGACGACGTCGAAGCGGGTGTAGGCGCTCGCCCCCCTTTCCTTGACGACCACCCAGGAATGATGCGCGAAGACGCCGCGCCAGCGCCCGACGCGGGCGGCGAAGACATGGATCGTCGCTTCAGGTTCGATCTCGGCTGCGGGAAGCAGTTTCGCGCTGGACCAATCCGCTCCGCGCCAGTCGGCCGCGAGCGGCCGCGACGTCCACCAGGCCGCATGAGTCGCAACCGGGACGAGGAAGAGCAGGGTGAAGACGAGGCCGAACCGGCGGAGAGCGCGCATGCTCCACGATATGTTGCGGCGTTGCTGCATCGCAAGACGGCCGCCGACGCGCCTCCTTTCGCAGGGTGTTCAAAATCCGTTGAGGCGCGCGCCCAAACTGCTAGCCTTCGCAACGACGAATGACGACGCAGGGAGGTCGGGGCTGATGGCGCGGCAGGGCATGGGGTCGAGATTCTGGATCGGGGCGGCGCTGTCGCTGTCGCTGTCGCTGTCGGCAGCCGGGCCGGCCGCGTCCCAGAACGGCGAACTGCGCATCTACAACTGGTCGGACTACATCGCGCCCGAGGTGCTCGACGCCTTCAAGAAGGAGACCGGCGTCACCGTGGTCTACGACACGTTCGACCAGATGGAGACGGTCGAGACCAAACTGCTGGCCGGCAAGACCGGCTACGACCTGATCGTGGTGACCGCCTCCTTCCTGCCCCGGCATATCCCGCTCGGGCTCTACGCACCGATCGAAGCCGCGAAAATTCCCAACCTCGCAAACGCCTGGCCCGAGATTCAGGCGCGGCTGGCGAAATACGATCCAGGCAACAAATTCGCCGTCAACTACATGTGGGGAACGACCGGCGTCGGCTACAACGTCGCGAAGGTGCGCGAACAGCTCGGCCCCGGCGCGGTGATCGATTCCTGGCGCATCCTGTTCGATCCCGACCAGTTGAAGAAACTGTCGAACTGCGGCGTGCACGTGCTGGACGCGGTCGAGGAGATGTTTCCCGCGGCCCTGCGCCATCTCGGCCTCGACCCCGATTCGAAGAGGGAGGCCGATCTCAACAAGGCGGCGGACCTGCTGCGCAGGATGCGCCCCCACGTCCAGAAGTTCCACTCGTCGGAATACATCAACGCGCTCGCCAATGGCGATATCTGCCTCGCCGTCGGCTATTCGGGCGACGTGCTGCAGGCGAAGAAGCGCGCGGAGGAGGCGAAGAACGGCGTCGGGATCGCCTACGCCATCCCCAAGGAAGGCGCGCTGATGTGGTTCGATTCCTTCGTGATGCCGAAAGACGCGTCCAACCGCGAGGCGGCGCTGAAGTTCATCGATTTCGTCAACCGGCCGGCGATGGCGGCCAAGAACTCCGATTTCATCCAGTACGCCAACGGAAATCTCGCCTCGCAGGCGCTGCTTTCGGCCGCCGTGCGCGACAATCCAGGCATTTATCCGCCGGCGCAGGTGATGGGCCGGCTCTACACGATCACGCCCTACGACCAGAAGTCGCAGCGGCTGGTCAACCGGCTCTGGACCCGCGTCAAGACCGGCAAATGACGACACGTCGCAAGCGGGCGTGATCGCGGACGCGGTTCGATGCGCAAGCCCTCTCCCGGCGCCCTGCGCCGCGCCTTCGCGCCCTGGAGCGATCCGGCCGCCCGGCCGCTGATCGAGTTCCGCGACGTCACCAAGCGCTTCGGCGCGGTGACGGCGGTCGATCGCCTGTCGCTCTCACTGTATCCGCGCGAGTTTTTCGCGCTGCTCGGTCCGTCGGGCTGCGGCAAGACCACGCTGATGCGCATGCTGGCGGGGTTCGAGACGCCCGACGAGGGCGAGATCCTCCTCGACGGCGCCGATATCGCCGGCGTGCCGCCGCACCTGCGGCCGATCAACATGATGTTCCAGTCCTACGCGCTGTTCCCCCATCTCGGCGTGGCGGACAACGTCGCCTATGGGCTGCGGCGGCAGGGTCTGCCCCGCGCCGAAATCGCCCGCCGCGTCGAGGAGATGCTGGCGCTGGTCAAGCTCGACGGGCTCGGCAAGCGCCGGCCGGACCAGCTCTCCGGCGGCCAGCGCCAGCGCGTCGCGCTCGCCCGCGCGCTGGCGCGGCGGCCGAGACTGCTGCTGCTCGACGAGCCGCTGGCGGCGCTGGACCGCAAACTGCGCGAAGCGACGCAGTTCTAACTGGCCAACCTGCAATGCGAACTCGGCACCACCTTCATGATCGTTACCCACGACCAGGACGAGGCCATGACGATGGCCGACCGCATGGCCGTGATGGATCGCGGCAGGCTGATCCAGATCGGCCCGCCCGACGAGATCTACGAGGCGCCGGTCAATCGCCGGGTCGCCGAGTTCGTCGGCGACATCAACCTGCTGGCGGGACGCGTCGCCGCGGTCGCAGGCGATCTCGTCGCGGTCGAGACCTCCGGCGCGGGCGCGGTCGAACTCGACGACGAGGCGTCGGCGCTGCGCGCCGGCGACGCCGTGCTGGTCGGGTTGCGCCCTGAGAAGATCGCGCTCAGCCATGATGAGCCGGACGGGGCCGCAAACAAGGTCTGCGGCGAAATCTGGGATATCGCCTATCTCGGCGATGTCACCATGGTGCAGGTCATGGTCGGCGGCGCCGGCGGCCAGCTCTTCAGGGTCGCGCTCGCCAACCGCACGCGCCGGCTGGCGCGGCCCTTCGCCTGGGAGGACCGCGTCTGGCTGTCCTGGGATGTCGAGGCCGGCATGGTGCTGGCGCCGTGAGCGCAGCCGCGCGAAAGACCGGTCGTCTCGTGCCGGCGATCCCGTATCTCTGGCTGAGCGCCTTCTTCCTGATCCCCTTCGCCATCGTGGCGCGGCTGGCGCTGTCGGACGCCGACACGGCGCTGCCGCCCTACGCGCCGCATTTCGACGGCCTGTCGACGCTCGCGGAGTTTCTGGCGCGGCTCGACCTCGAGAATTTCCGGCTGCTCGCGGAAGACCCGCTCTACTGGCGCAGCTATCTGCTGTCCCTGCGCATCGCGGCGCTGACGACACTCATCTGCCTCGCGATCGGCTATCCGCTGGCCTATGCCATGGCGGCCGCGCCACGCGGCTGGCAGGGCGTGTTGCTGGTTCTGGTGATCCTGCCGTTCTGGACCTCCTTCCTGATCCGCGTCTACGCCTGGATCGGCATTCTGCGGCCGGACGGCCTGCTCGACGCAGCGCTGATCTGGCTCGGCGTCACGGCCGGGCCGCTTCGGCTGCTCAACACCGAGGTGGCCGTGCTGATCGGCATGGTCTATTCCTTTCTGCCCTTCATGGTGCTGCCGCTCTACGTCTCGCTCAGCAAGCTCGACCGCGCCCTGATCGAGGCGGCGGCCGATCTCGGCGCGACGCCGCTGCGGGCCTTCCTGACCGTCACCTTGCCGCTGTCCCTGCCGGGCGTCCTGGCGGGATCGGCGCTGGTCTTCATCCCGGCGATCGGCGAGTTCGTCGTCCCCGATCTGCTCGGCGGCCCCGACACCGTGATGGTCGGCAGGCTGCTCTGGACGGAGTTCTTCTCGAACCGCGACTGGCCGCTCGCGTCTGCGATCGCCATCGCGCTGCTGGTCGTGCTGGTGCTGCCGCTCGTGCTGCTGCAACGCGCGCGGCTGGCGCGGGGAGAGGGGCCATGACACGGCTCGGCCCCGGTCTGATCCTGGCGCTGGCCTTCGGACTGGCGTTTCTCTACCTGCCGATCCTGGCGCTGGTCGCCTATTCCTTCAACGACTCGCGGCTGGTCACGGTCTGGGGCGGCTTCTCGACGCGCTGGTATGGCGCGCTGCTCGCCAACCAGCCGCTGCTCGACGCCGCCTGGCTCAGCCTGCGGCTCGCCCTCGTCTCGGCCAGCCTATCGACCGCGCTCGGCACGCTGGCCGCCCTGGCGCTGGCGCGGCATGGCGGGTTTCGCGGCCGCACGCTGTTCTCCGGCATGGTCGTGGCGCCGCTGGTGATGCCTGAGGTCGTCACCGGGCTCTCGCTGCTCCTACTGTTCGTCTCGCTGGATGTCGGTCGCGGCTTCTGTACGGTGACGATCGCCCACGCCACATTCTCGCTCGACTTCGCCTGC